>JAEMTX010000103.1 GCA_016462055.1 Acidimicrobiia bacterium
TCTGATCACGAGCCAAGCCGTCACGTTCGATTTGCGGTTCGGCAACCTCGGCCCGCACTTGCTGTTCCTTACGATCGAGTTCGACTAACGCAGCACGCTCAGGCAAGGTGGTCCGCCGATGCCGTAATTGATCTGTGGAAGTGTCGTTGGCCTGCAACTCAAGGAGCCGTTCCAGATCGGTCATATCACCAGCCTTACGCGTCTGTGCCGCTGCTGCCTCATCGATCAGATCGGGATCGGCGGGGTAGGCGGCTAGCCCGCAGTGGTAGTAGTAGTCGTCGTCGAACTCGTCGTTGTCGTCGATGAGGTTGTCGTCGATGGTCTCGTTGTCGTCGACGAGGCCTTGGTCGTGGTCGTGGTCTTGCTCGTTGTGGTGGTTGTCGTGGACTCCTCGACCGGATCCAAGCCACCATTCAGAAGGCCTAAGGGGTCGCTCGCTCCGGAGGCCGGCTTGCCCTCCCGTATCGACGGGATGCAGGTCGGGAACTCCACGCGCTTTTGCTTCGTCTTATCGACATAGGCCTGATTGAAGTTGTGCCAGATGGTGGCGGGCCACAATCCACCAAACTGCTCGCGACCACCGAGGTTGCCCATTGGCTTGGTGCCTTCGGCAGGGATACCCATCCAGACGGCCGTAGTGAGTTGTGGAGTGAATCCAACAAACCAAGTGTTCGTGTTGCTTTCTGTCGTACCAGTTTTGCCCGCTGCTGATTGTCCGCGCAATTGCGCATTCGTGCCAGTTCCCCCTGAAACATTGGCGGCGAGAATTTGTGTCGCCAAACACGCACTCTGCCAGCTCACTGCTCGAGTTGGGTTCGCGTCGTGAGCGAAGAGGACCGTACCTGTGCGATCTTCGACTCGGTCAATGAAGTAAGAAGGTTCCCGAACGCCGCCATTTGGAATCGCCGAATATGCAGAGGCCATTTCGAGTGGAGTGACGTCAAAAACACCAAGCGGCATCGACTTCGCACGTGGGTCGAACTGACTGCTCACGCCCAGACGTTGAGCGGTGTACACCACATTCTCGAGCCCAACTGTCTGGCCGAGACGCACGAATGCTCCGTTGGACGAGGCCTGGGTCACTCCGGTGAGCGTGCCACCGTCTCCGGAAATGACATACGGGTCTGGCGTGGTTCCCTTACTCGGCCACGACCCACCGCCACCGATGGTGTCATCGGGCTGAATGCCTTGTTCAAGCGCGGTGAGGAGGACGAAGGTCTTGAATGTTGAACCAGTCTGACGACCAGGCTCATGGGTGGCAATGTCGTATTTGTAATCAGCGAACCCTGGACCACCAACAAGTGCTCGAACTGCCCCGGTCGAGGACTCAACTGACACCATCGCTGTAGTGATTCCTTTCGAGTCAGCTTCAGAGCGAACGTACGAAGGGAATGTGTTGTCGTGCGCGTCCTGAGCAGCATCTTGTGCAACAGGATCGAGAGTGGTGTGGATCTGAAGACCACCACCAAAAATCTGTGCGTACCTTTCTTCGTACGTCGCCCCTAACCGGGTATCGGCAAGAAGTTGCTGTTTCACTTCCTCGACGAAGTAACTCTCTTGAGGAGGTTGTGTAATTGTGCCGCAATCAGCGGGTCGGAAACCGACAACCACTCCGGTGCAACGGCCGACAGGGAGTGGAAGTGCGTCGTATTCTGTTGCTTGTGCGCGAGTGATGACACCATTCGCCACCATCCGATCGAGAGCAAGCTTGCGCTCTTCTTTCGCCTTCTTCGGGCGAAGAATTGGATCGTTTCCGACTGGGTTTGAGATCATTGACGCCAACAACGCACTGTCGACCCAATTCAGATCGGCAACCGGCTTTCCCCAATAGGTCTCGGCCGCAGCCTGCACGCCATAGGAGCCGTTACCGAAATAGATGGTGTTGAGATACAGCTCAAGAATTTCGTCTTTCGACAATTGTCCTTCGAGGCGAATGGCAAGCGCAGCCTCTTTTGTCTTTCGATTCAGAACTCGCTCATCGCTGAGAAGCGCTTTCTTTACCAATTGCTGCGTGATGGTGGAACCACCCTGCTCGACCTGGCCTGACTGCACGTTTTGGACGAGCGCACGGGCAAGACCGCGAAGATTAATGCCGCCATGTTCATAGAACTGCGCATCTTCAACGGAAAGAATCGCGTTCTTGATCGTGTCAGGCATGGCTGAGAGCGGAACTGGATCACGATTTTCGACACCATGCAGCGTGGCGATAAGTGAGCCATCGACTGCGAATACCTGTGACCGCACCGCATAGTCCTGGAACTGGGAAACATCGATAGCGCCATCGCCGCCCTCGACTGCCGATGCAACCCGGGCGATCGACGGAATGAGTATTGCCATCGCAACGGCGACGACAACTCCTCCGCTCAAAATTGCGGCCCCGAACTGGATCAGTTTTTTCATGCCAACACCAACAGTACCGGCCAGTTCCGCCCCGGCTTGGTCAGCCCCGCGGCCACTCCACCGGGCGCTTCTCTACAAATGCCCGCATGCCTTCAACCATTTCCGGGCCCATCATCGTGCGATGAAAGAGTCCCGTATCGGACATGGGTAAACGGGCATTGAGATCACGCTTGATTGCCGCCCGGGCTTCAGGCCCCGTCAGGGAAATCTGCTCAAGAACCCACTCCGTTTGCGCTTCGAGTTCATCGTGGGGAACAACCTTGCCGATCAATCCCATGGCATCGGCCTCGGTCGCAGAAATCTCGGCGGCGGTGAAGAACAGGTACCGCGCTTTGGCAATACCAGTGGCCTCAGCGATGCGGGCCGACATGAACGGGTCGGGAATCCCTCGGAGCAACTCAGGAATTCGGAAGCGGGCATCGGCCGAAGCAATCACAACATCGCAGTGCAACGCGAGATCGAGACCACCCGCATGACACAGACCATTGATACGGGCCACCCAAATCTTGCGACAGCGTTCGATGTGGCGAAAGGGGAAGTTGTCGGTGGCATCCCATTCGTTCGCCAGACCTTCGGGATCTTCGGAGTTCCCGGCCATATCACCACCAGCAGCAAACCACTTATCGGTGCCCGTAAGACAAACCGAATCGAGCTCGGCCTGGCCATCAGCCCAGATCGCCGCGCGCTTTAACGCTCGGTACATGTCCTGAGTGAATGCGTTACGCCGCTCAATGCGATCGATACGAAGATGAAGCGTGCGTCCTCGAACTTCAGAGATGATGAACGCCGAACCAAACGCGGGCGGAACAACCGACGCGGACATTAGATGCCGTACACCTTGGCTGCGGTCTCGTACAGAACCTTGCGGATCACATCTTCCGGAAGTCCACCGAGCAGTTCTTGCGCATACTCGCGCGGCCGAGTGGCAGCGGTTCGCGGTCCAGGATGCATGCACGTGGGGTGCGGGTAATCGGTCTCGAACATGATGTTGTCGGGAAGCACGTCGATTGCCGCAAGGGCTGACTTCTGTTCAAACCAGAAACAGCCGTAGAGCTGGCGGCGGAAGTATTCGCTTGGAGTGAGTTCATATTCGGGGTGTTCGTCACGAACACCGCCGTTGTTCCACTGCCAATCAAAGGTTTCGAGTGCGCCGGGAAGCCATCCAACACCCGATTCGACCGAAACGAATTTCAATTCGGGGAATCGGTGACACATGCCACCAAAGATGAGGTCAGCCATACAGCGCATGTTGTCCATGAAAATCATTGATGAAACTTTGGCGAAGTTGGTCATCCATCCCATGTTGGCGGTGTCTTCGAACAGGGTTCCCATGGAACCGCCACCAACGTGGAAACTCACTGGAACTCCAGCGTCTTGCACGGTCTTCCAAATCGGGTCCCAGTGCGTGCTCGCCAGAGGTGGCTGCCCGTAGTCCTGCGGTTGGTTGCAGAAATTGATGGCCTTGTGGCCCATATCGAGACAACGTTCGATCTCACTGATTGCGAGGTCAAGGTCCCAGAACGGAACTGCAGCAATCGGAATAAGCCGTGCCGGATCGGCGCTGCACCAATCGGTCAAGAAGTCGTTGTAGGCCCGCACGCACTGCGCCACAAGTTCACGATCACCAAGGCGCAGGAAGTAGCCGTTCCCGAAGCCGCCAACGTTTGGATAAAGAATCTGAGCGTCGACACCTTCTTCATCGAGAAACGCCAGACGAGCCTTCGCTTCAAACATCGAAGGGTGAATGTCATCGAACGTCTTCGGTGTACTAAGCGGCATGATGCCGTCGAAGCCCGCCATTGAGTAATAGCCAGGCGCTCCGATCCGTTCGCCGCTGACCATCCACTGATCAACACCATCAACACGTTCAATGTGCGGAACCTTGTCGTGCAACGACGCCGGGAACGAACGGGTCCAGGTGTCGGGTGGCTCAGTGAGATGTGTGTCGACATCGATCACCTTGTAGGTATCAAACAGATCAGTCATGGCTGCTGCGCTCCTTCAGTCTTCACGTTCGTTCGACACCCAACGGCCAATCGCCGATGATGCCAGCGGATTCCAACTGGGCAAGTTCCTCGGGTGAATGCCCAAGTCGCTCACCAAGAATTCGATCATTGTCCTGACCCAGCAACGGCGCTGGATGGCGGGCCCAATTTTTAACACTTGCATAGCGAAATGGCAGCGTTGGGATCGGTTGCACACCAACAACCGGATGTTCCACCTGTTCAATGAAGCCGCGCGCCACATCTTGGTCATGAACGGGCTGCAAACGAATATCGCGAACGAAAGACGCGGGAACTCCAGCGTCGAGGAGTACCTCAACTGTTGAAGTGATTTCTCGATCTGCGGCCCACTCAGTCAGAATCGCGTCGAGTTCGTCGTGACGTTCTCGACGTCCGGCCAAGGTTGCCAGCCCTGCATCGGAGGCAAGATCATCGCGGCCGATAAGTCTTGCGAGTGCAACCCACTGCTCATCGGTTGCACACGAAATTGCAAGCCAGTTTTCAACACCGGCGCATGGATACAGATTCTGCGGAGCGGCGTACGGACTGCGATTACCTTCACGTTCCACACGCAAATCATGAGCGGTCCACTCGATAACGGGTTCGGCAGCAACGTTGAGTGCCGCTTCAAACATCGGGGCTTCCATAAGGCAGCCCTCACCCGTTCGGTCACGATGCTGTAAGCCGATAAGCGCAGCAAAGGCCGCGTGAAGGCCGCCGTTGGGGTCACATGGTCCGCGCTGGATACGTGGTTGGTCGGCAACGTGGCCTGTCATCCAAGCGAGGCCGGTGATTTGCTCCATCGTCTGAGCGAAGCCGGGGCGATTACGCCACGGCCCATCAAGACCAAATGCCGGCATGCGAACCATTACCGTCCGAGGGTTGATCTCGTGGACAACGTCCCAGTCAAGATCGAATGCTTCGATGACACGCGGCGTGTAGTTCTCGACAACAACGTCGGCCTTGGCGATCAACTCAAGCGCAAGCGCACGACCTTCCGGGCGATCCAGATCAAGAGTGACATCAAACTTGTTGATATTCGCCTGAAGGAAGAATGCGCTGCGTTCCCACCATTGCGGAAGACTAAAGAACATCCCTCCGGTCGTGCGCATTCCATCGATGCGACGAGTGGACTCGACGTGAATGACTTCGGCCCCAAGGGACGCAAGAACTCCAGTTGAGGAAGGCCCCGCCCACCACGCAGTGAAATCAACGACCGTCAATCCTTCAAGCGGCAGTCGCTTCTCTCCACCCGATTGTGGGCGATCCGCTCGAATTGGCGGCAAGTCATTGTTTTGCTCACCGATTGATGGCGCTGGTGTTGGAGCGTTGCCCGGTTCACCATTAAGAAGATACGGCCGGCGAGGCATCGAGAACTCGTCAAGCGGATCACGTAAAAAGACACCACGTTCCTGCGGATGATCGAGTTCGAGAATCATCTTTCCGTCAGCTACATGCGCGACAGGGATCCGCAGCTCCGCAGCTCGTTCAACGATTTCCTTCGTCGAATGTTTGGTGGTGAAGTCGCGCACCATCTTGTTCCACTCCACCGATCGCGCCGCGCGTACCTGATGCGCGGAAAATTCGGGGGGATCAAGAAGGTCCGGACGTTCTATGAGAATGCAGAACGATTCCCACTGATCACGAGTGTTGGTATTGAAACCAACCCACCCGTCGAGCGTTGGCTCGATCGAGGGGATCTCGACGCCTCGCGGAGGAATCGTTGGGTCGGGTTGTGGCCGACCCGAAAGCGAGTGAAAGATGTCCACGAAATTCGTGGCGGTGATGCTCACGACTTCGAAGAGTGACAGGTCGATCAGTTCACCCTCTCCGGTTTCGCGCGCACGTCGCACAGCGGCGAGTGATCCCACGGCGCTGTACACGCCAGCAACCCATTCGATGATGCGCCCACCCATCTGCACCGGTGGCATTTCACGAATTCCCCGGATTGCCACTGCTCCGCTCTCGCATTGCAGGGTGAACTCAGTTGAGGGACGATCGGCACTCGGGCCAGTAAGCCCGTAGGACGTGATCGCGACGACCACGGTGCCCGGCCATTCGCCAGGAGGCGGACCGCTCACAATGACAAGGTCGGCTGCAGCGCACAGTTGATCGATGATCGGATCGCCAGCAACGGCAGTTACTGAGCGTTG
>JAEMTX010000307.1 GCA_016462055.1 Acidimicrobiia bacterium
CCATCGTGCCCACATTCGCGTGGGGCTTGGTCCGCTCAAACTTCTCGCGTGCCATTACTTTCTCCTGTGTCGTTGTGCCCTGCGGCGATTGCTGTGAGTTGGAAAGGTGCGACTACTGGTCTTGCTTTAGGAACTGCGGTACTTCGATCGAGTTGGAAGTTCACTCACCACGGAGGCGAGTAACGATTTCTTCCTGAACGTTCGACGGCATTTGCTGATAGGAGTCGAACTGCATGGTGTAGGTGGCTCGACCTTGGGTGCGTGAACGAAGGTCGGTAGCGTAACCGAACATCTCCGAAAGGGGTACCTGCGCTCGAATGATCTGCGAATTCCCCTTCTGTTCCATGCCTCCGAGCTTGCCTCGACGGCTGGAAAGATCGCCCATAACGTCGCCCATGTAGTCGTCAGGGGTCGAAACCTCGACGTTCATGATGGGCTCGAGAAGACATGGCTTGGCCTTACGTGCAGCTTCCTTGAACGCCATGGTTCCGGCGATCTTGAAGGCCATTTCCGAAGAGTCAACGTCGTGGTACTTGCCGTCGGTGAGGATGGCACGCACATCAACGGTCGGGTAACCGGCGAGAACTCCAGACGACAATGCCTGTCGAATACCGGCGTCGACGGACGGGATGTATTCCTTCGGAATTTTGCCGCCGCTGATCTTGTCGAGGAATTCGTAACCGCCACCGGGGCCAGTGTTCTCAAGCGTGATGGTGACTTCGGCGTACTGACCCGAACCACCCGACTGCTTCTTGTGGGTGTAGGTCGAGTTCTCGATGGTCTGCGTAATTGTTTCGCGGTAGGCCACCTGTGGCTTACCGACGGTTGCGTCGACCTTGAACTCACGGAGCATGCGGTCGACGAGCACCTCGAGATGCAATTCGCCCATTCCGGAGATGACGGTCTGCGCGGTGTCTTCGTCGGTACGAACCTGGAAGGTCGGATCTTCTTCGGCGAGTGAGAAAAGCGCCTTAGACATTTTGTCCTGATCGGCTTTGGTCTTGGGCTCAACCGCGACGTGGATAACAGGTTCGGGAAAGATCAGTTCTTCAAGTACGAGTGGAGCTGACGGATCACACAACGTGTCGCCGGTCTTCGTGTTCTTGAATCCGATACCAGCAACGATGTCGCCAGCAAACGCAGCGTCGAGATCTTGGCGATCGTTTGCATGCATTTCGAGGAGACGGCCGATGCGCTCCTTCGATGTGGTGCGGGCGTTCATTACCTGTCCGCCCTTTTCGAGCGAGCCGCTGTACACGCGGAAGTAGACGAGCTTGCCAACGTGGGGGTCGGTCATGATCTTGAACGCAAGCGCAGCGAACGGCGCATCGTCAGTCGGCGGACGCTCGAGTTGCTGATCGCCCTTGAGGCTTGTGCCAGTAACGGGCGGAAGATCGACAGGCGAAGGCAAGTACCAAACAACGGCGTCAAGCAACGGCTGAACGCCCTTGTTCTTAAACGCAGTGCCATTCAGAACCGGGATGATTTCGCCCGCAATCGTTGCCTTACGAATAGCGGCACGAAGTTCATCGACGGAAATCTCTTCTTCAGCAATGAACTTCTCAAGAAGGGTTTCGTCGACACTGGCAACAGTTTCAATAAGGTCGGCGCGATAGGCCTCGGCGTCGTCCTTCATGTCTGCGGGGATCTCTCGGACCTCCCATGTGGCGCCAAGTTCCTCATCGAGCCACACGAGTGCCTCCATCGTGACGAGGTCGACAACGCCCTTGTAGTTACCTTCGGAGCCGATCGGAAGCTGCAACACTGCGGTGTTGGCTTCAAGACGATCTTTGATGGAGTCAAGCGCGGCGTAGAAGTCGGCGCCAAGACGGTCCATCTT
>JAEMTX010000308.1 GCA_016462055.1 Acidimicrobiia bacterium
GAAGAGAGGTTGATGATCCACCCCTCCCCTCGCTCGCGCATCTGAGGGAGAACTTCGCGGATCAGTTTCCATGGGACCCAGAAATTGAGTTGCAGAATCTTTTCAATTCCGCTGTCAGACCAGTCCATAAACGGCTTGAAACCGCCAGCGGCGGCATTGTTTACGAGAATGTCGATCTGACCGAGTTCTGTTTCGACTTGCGCAACGAGTTGTGAAAGGTCGTTGGCTGGATCACTCAAGTCGAATGGGATTCCGACGATCTCTGATCCAGTGCTCTTCAAATCAGCGACTGCTTGATCAAGCGTTCCCAAATCGGCGAGTCCGGGTTGCGGTCGGGAGCAAATGGCTACCGAAGCACCCTCGGCAGCAAGACGATGAGCAATCGCTTTGCCGATGCCCCGACTGGCGCCGGTGACAAGCGCAACTCGACCTTCACATGTTCGTCCCATGACGATCAGTCTCTCTTTCGTACTCTCATCTTGATAGGTGTGGCACCCATATCAAATGCTTCACGGAGGGATCGTTCGAGGTAGCGCAGATACGAAGGTGGAATTTCCTTGTTCGCGAAAAGGGTGAACGTCGGAGGATCAGTCGCTCCTTGCGTCGCATAGAGCACACGCGCCCCGTGCGGGCCAGGTTGCGCTGCTTGAGCCGCGCGTAGTACCTGGTTGACTTTTCGAGTCGGTACCCGGCGGTGGTAGTCCTCGATTGTTCCCTGAAGCGCCGGGAGCAATCGGTGCACGCCCTTGCCCGAAAGTGCACTGATCTTCAGCACTGGGGATTCGCCAATGAAGTGGAGACGCTGGCTGATCTGATAGCCAACCTCCTCGCGACCATCGGCATCAAGAAGTTCCCACTTGTTTAAAAGAACGACTACGGGGCAACCCGCGGCATCGATTCGTTCCGCAAGCCGCTGATCCTGCGCAGTAACTCCGACGGTCGCATCAATGACAAGGAGTGCAACATCGGATCGATCGATTGCTTGAAGTGCTCGTACAAGCGAGTAGTACTCGAGCGCCTCGTCGACTTTGCTCCGTCGTCGCATACCAGCGGTATCTACAAAACGGATTGGGCCGTCTTCGGTTTCGACGATCGTGTCGACTGCATCTCGCGTAGTGCCCGGCATATCGTGAACTACCGAACGCTCATCGCCGATTAATCGATTGAACAGAGTTGACTTGCCCACGTTGGGTCGACCGACAATCGAGACAGAGAAAATCTTGTCGACTTCGGCTTCGTCTTCATCGACGATGGCTTCCGGCTCGGGCGGGAATTCCAACATCAGTGATTCAAGAAGGTCACCGGTGCCGCGACCGTGGAGTGCGCTCACCGGGAACGGATCACCAACACCAAGATTAAGAAGGTCCCATATTGCTGACTCACGATTCGTATCGTCGACTTTGTTCGCCACCAGAAGCACCGGCCGACCATGCTTGCGCAGGATCTGCGCAACACGGTTGTCTTCTTCAGTAATGCCCACAGTGACATCGACGACGAACAGCACAACGTCGGCTTCAAAAATGGCTTTCTCGCTTTGCCTCGAGACTTTCTCGTCGAGAGCATCGCCACCCGGCATCCATCCACCGGTATCGACGAGTCGAAAATCACGCGCTTGCCACTCGGCGATCACTTCTTTGCGGTCGCGTGTGACACCAGACTTCTCTTCAACAATCGCCTCGCGGCGGCCAACGATGCGATTGAATAGCGTCGACTTCCCAACATTTGGTCTGCCAACAATGGCGACGAGGGGAAGTTCGGTGGGTTGAGTACTCATTTCGGCTCCAATGCCCTACGAAGGGCGATCCCATCAGTGGGAA
>JAEMTX010000104.1 GCA_016462055.1 Acidimicrobiia bacterium
GTCATCGATCCACGTCGAACCATTACTGCCGACCACGCAACCGAATGGCTTCCCATCGTTCCCGGCACCGACGCAGCATTTCTTCTCGCCATGTGCAACGTGATCTTCGCCGAAGGATTGTTCACACTCGGAAATGTCGAAGGCTTGGTCGAAGGAGTCGAGCAGGTTCGCGAAGCGTGCGTCGATTTCACTCCCGAGCGCGTCGCCGAGTTCTGCCGGATTCCCGCCGACACCATTCGTCGTATCGCTCGTGATCTCGCCAATGCTGAACGAGGCGGACTCTACGGCCGTATTGGTCTGTGTAATCAAGAGTTCGGCACGCTTGCTTCGTGGCTGGTTGATGTCGTCAACATCATCGCCGGACAGTTCGACAAGTTGGGCGGCATGTTGTTCGGAAAGCCCGCGGCAAAACCCATTACGTGGGTACCTGACACCAAGATCATGGGCGAACCCGAATTCGGACGCTGGCACAGTCGTGTGCGCGGTGCACCCGAAATCCTCGGACAGGTTCCGTGTTCGTGTTTGGCCGAAGAAATTGCCACTCCAGGCAAGGGACAGATCAAGGCACTCATCAACATCGCCGCCAACCCAGCGCTCTCGGTGCCTGATTCCCAGAATCTTGAAGATGCGTTACCGCTCCTCGATTGCATGATCGCCATCGATTGCTACATGAACGAAACCACTCGTTTCGCTCACGTATTGCTACCGGGACCGTCACCGCTTGAATCGCCGCACTTTGACGAACTCATGTGGGCCTGGTCAATCGGTAACGCGTCGAAGTGGAGCGACCAGTTGTTTGATACGCCAGAGGGCTACGTTCCCGAATGGGAAATTCTCGCTCGCCTTGGGTGGTTGTGTACCGGACAGAAAGATGCCGACTTCAACTTCGAAGCGCTCGACGACGGCTGGTTCACCACGCTGTGTCATATGTATGGACGCGATCCAGAAACCACACTCCCGCTCTATGACCACGGCGGTCCGGAGCGCATGATCGATCTGCAACTTCGAATGGGTCCGTGGGGCGACCTCTACGGAGAAAACCCCGAAGGGCTCAATCTGCAAAAGGTCAAAGATGCCGAACACGGCGTTGACCTCGGCCCAATGGTTCCGAATCGTGCCGCCGAAGTCATCGGAACACCTTCAGGAAAGATTGAACTCGCTCCTGAATACATCCTCAGCGATCTCCCTCGATTGAGGAAGGCACTTGATCGCGATCCCGATGCCTATGTGCTCGTGAGTCGTCGCAACATCAAGTCGAAGAACACATGGATGCACAACATCAAGGTGCTTGTGAAGGCCGGAAACCGCTGCACGCTTATCGTCCATCCCGACGATGCTTCGACACTCGGACTCACCGATGGATCAAATGCTCGCGTCACGAGCGAAGCTGGTTCTATCGAAGTTCCCGTCGAAGTCAGCGACGAAATGATGCGCGGCGTGGTGTCACTTCCTCACGGTTGGGGCCATGACAAAGCTGGTACTCGGCTTTCAGTTGCGCGAGAACACTCGGGTGTGAACTCGAATCTGCTCTCCCCTGGTCATTTCGTCGACAAGTTGTCTGGCAACCAAGCGGTCAACGGCATCCCCGTCGAGGTCGTTCCCGCCTAGTCTCGCCAAGGTGTCCACCTGGATCTTCCTCGGCGTCCTCGCACTCGCAACCTTCGTCGTTCTCGGGTTCTACGGACTCTCCATCAGCGGATGGAAACCGCCGGCGCCGAGAACCGATCTCGCCACTCCCGGCCATTTCGTGCGTATGCGCGGAGCCGACAATGAAATTGATCTTGGTCGCGGTTGGCGTTCGACCGACGATCCCGACGCCGCGTGGCATTTGTGGTGGATTCCTTCGACCACCGAAATCGTTGGTCTGCGCACAAGTGAGCTGCCTCCCCCGCCGGGACCGTTTTACATGGGCCCCGTTTATGGCAAGAGCCCACTTGACCCGATGGGAGTGCACCACTTCACCGGTATGCGCATTCTCGGGTATTGCGATGCGCGGCCAAGCAAAACCCGTTGCGATGAGTTGCGTCCGCTTGCTGATGGGCTCGATCAGTTCACCGGCGGAACTCATACCGCCAGCGATATCACCAGCTAAGCGCGCTCACCGTCGAGAACGAACAGGCGTACACCGAACGCGATTCGCCAACCGCAGGGAACACCACTGATTGCAGCGGACTTCCTGAATCAAGCCGCACCGCTTCTGCCCCGCTGACAATGTCACGCACCACAAACTGTTCCATCCAACGTTCGTTGTCGTGATGAGCGGACAGAAAGTAACCCGAAACAGAATCGAGGATCATGTGCGATCCGTGGTTCTGTTCGACGCTCCAGCGAGGCGAGGTTGCTCCATCGGGATCGATATCGAATGCAGCGAGAACACCGTTGGCGCTGTCAAAGCCAACCGCGATCATCCGGCGATCATCGATCAACGGCGGGTTAGCGACCATTCCATTAGGCAGACCACAGATCTCTGTGAGTGACACCTCGCCAGCAGCGAGATCGACGCGAACTAAGTGCAACGGAGCCGGCGAGATCCCTTGACCGCGGAACGTTCCGACGTAGTTCTCACTGCCACCGCCATTATCAAGAAACCACGCGGCGCCAAGAGCGATCACCGCATCCCATCCGTAGGTCTGACCTTCGATGGTGCGATATCTCGGAGCAAAGGCTTCGTCGAGTACGAGCGATTGGCCATTCCATGTCAATCGGTACAACGAATGGTCGCCGACGACGTAGACGGTGTCCCCATCGGCAGAAAGGCGAGCGATTGAGGGCTCCGGGAGTTCAACACGAGCAACGATTTCGAACGTTGTCGGCGTGAGCACGAGCACTTCGCAGTTTTCGGCCACGAAGGACTCCTCGGCACCAGGAAGGCGACCGCCAAAATCTTTGGTGACGATATGGCCATCGGGAAGAACAATGAATGAGTTGTAGGGGCGATTGCGCGGAAGTTCTGCGCTGAGCTCCACTTCAAGATCGATGTTGAGTCGATGGATGTTGCGGCCGAACACAACGACAAGAGATCCATTTGCATGCGCGGCGAATCCGCCCGGCCAGGCTGGTCCGCCGGAAAGGCCTTCGCGGCGATTCAAAACTTCGAGCGTGATCGGGTCGATGCGCTCAACCCAACTCGTTTGTTCGCCGCCGTCGCCACCAACGCTGTGGCCAGTGAGGTACACCTCGCCGGCATCGCGCCGAACCACCATCGTCGCCCCGTGAGCATCGCGAGACACAACAGTGGGCGTGCCGCCAACCAGTCCCGCAAATGTTCCGTCGCAGGTTTGCTGGCGCAGTGGGCCACCATCTTCGGCAGGCCACGAACTGGGCCAATAGCCAGTACTCACTGAATCTGGGCTCACTGACGAGCCATACCGGCGCGTTGTGACGCCGCGGCATCCTCAGCCGAACCAGCCTTCCGCGACTGCGCAAGTTGAATATCGACCCGATGCAGTGTTCCCTCGAAGGGGAATGAATCGGTGTAGCGATGGCTCACGGGTAAGCCATAGTCGAAACCAATGCTTGAACCCATGCTCGAGATCACGCGCATGACGAACGGGAACTCAACAGTGCCGCAATCGGCTCCATTGATGACCACCGTTGCGTTGCCGCCCTTACCGGTGCGTTCGAATCGGACACCGATCTCCGACCTACCAACGGGGACCTCTCGGTCTGATTCAACCTCAAAGTGATCTCCGAAAACGTTGTAATCGAAAACAAGTCGGTCGTTCTGCACGAAGACAGTGAGGCCACTATTGCCATTCCCAAGCGCATACAACACGCCACCTTCTCCCGACTCACGATCGATCGTTGCGGTGAGGTCCCAACTCCGACCACCCAACGATGCCGAACTCTGCGAAGGCAGCGGAGCCATCGGGGGACGGTAGGTGTAGTGGCGATCTGGGCGATGCGGCGTGTGCTCACCGAACCGAGCCCCAAACAATTCAACGCCACGATCGTCGAGAGGAAGTACCCCGTAGGTTTCGGCCTCGGCCCACCACTGTTCGATCATTTGAGCGAGACGATCGGGTTCGGCCGCAGCAAGGTCGTTACATTCAGAAGGATCGACGTTCAGGTTGTAGAGCTCCCACACGTCGTCGTCGAATGACGATCCAGGTGTATGGCGCGTGACGGCTTTCCAACCGGCGTCGTACATCGCACGATGACCGAACATTTCGAAGTATTGGACATCGTGGTTCGTTGGCGCATCGGTGTTCGCGAAGGAATAGGCCATCGACTCGCCAGCAATCGGGAACTGCTCAACACCGCGGTACACCGCAGGCGCCTCAATGCCGATGATGTCGTAGATCGTCGGCGCAACGTCGGTCACGTAATGGAACTGGTTGCGAATTGCGCCGCCATCGGTGATCCCCGCAGGCCAATGCATCACAAAGGGAACATGGACCCCACCTTCGTGAGTGTTTTGCTTGTACCACCTGAATGGCGTATTTCCTGCCTGCGCCCAGCCCCATGGATAATTGGAATGGCTCTCGGGGCCACCGATTTCTGGAATCCGGTCGACCGCTTCATCTGGCGTTTCAATCATGAAGTTGAAGAACTTCATTTCATGCAACACACCAAATGGGCCACCTTCTTGGCTTGCCCCGTTGTCAGCCATCACAACGATGACAGTGTTGTCGAGTTGCCCAAGCGCATCGATCGCGTTGACCAAGCGACCAATTTGCGCGTCGGTATGTTCCAAGAACGCACCAAACGCTTCCTGCAATGCAAGCGCAAGTTTCTTCTGGTTCTCTGGAAGCGAATCCCACGGCTCAACGCCAGGATTACGTGGCGCAAGTTCGGTATCGGCAGGAACGAGACCTTGCTCGATCTGTTTGGCAAACCAACGTTCGCGAGCGACATCCCATCCTTCGTCGTAACGACCACGATGACGGGCCAAATACTCTTCAGGGGCTTGATGCGGAGCGTGTGTTGCGCCGAATGCGAGGTAGGTAAAGAACGGACGATCGGGTCGGATTGACGTTGTGTCGTGAATGAATTCGATCGCCTTGTCGACAAGATCTTCACTGAGGTGATAGCCCTCGGCCGCGGTTGCTTGCGGATCAACGCGATGGTTGTCATACACAAGATCGGGAGCGAATTGATCGGTCTCGCCATCGAGGAAACCATAGAAACGATCGAAACCGCGCTGCAGTGGCCACGCGTCGTACGGGCCGGCTGCGGAAGCTTCGTCCATCGGACACAAATGCCACTTACCGAGGGCAAACGTTGTGTAACCCACATCGCGCAACACTTCGCCCATCGTGGTTGCATTCTCAGAAATGCGACCAGTCATGTGCGGATAGCCCGTGTTGAAATTTGCAATACTGCGCATTCCGACGGTGTGGTGATTGCGGCCTGTCAGCAGTGCTGCTCGAGTCGGCGAGCACAGCGGCGTCACATGGAAGTTGGAAAAACGCAGACCATTGCTGGCCAACTTGTCGATGTTCGGCGTGACCATGTCGGAGCCAAAGCAGTTGAGGTGCGAGAAACCAAGATCGTCGAAGAGCACCACGACAACGTTGGGCGCATCGTCACCAGGGTGTTTTGCCGGCGGCCACCACGGAGTCGATTCAGCGTGAGTGCGACCAATCTCGCCACCAAAGTTCGCGTTCAATGACATCACTTGGCTCCACTCGTCGGCATCATCGACGGAGTATCGCCGCGCTGTTGCGATTCATTGCGGTGCTGCGCCCGGACATGGGATACCTCGTGGGTGAGAATCCAGAACGAATTCGAGCGCACAGCGTCGACAACATTGCCAGCAACGACAGCAGGATCAATTGCCTTTGTCTTCATAAACGATTCAAGCATTTCGATCGGGACATGATCGGGTTTAGGAAGGCCGAGATGCGCCGGTGCGTTACGCGTGGATTCAAAGATCTTGGTGTCGACAAGTTCGGGGCAAAGGCAGGACACCCCAACTCCAGTTCCGGCGAGTTCCATGACGAGCGTTTCCGACAATCCAACGACTCCGTATTTCGCGGCGTGATACGCGCCGAGCATCGGGGTTGCACAAAGTCCGGCTTCGGATGCCGTATTGACGATATGACCTTCACCTTGTTCGACCATTAGCGAGGTGAACGCCTCGACGCCGTAAGCGACACCGAGCAGATCGACACCGATCACCCACTCCCATGCAGCAGGCGTTGTCTTCCACGTTGGCTTCCCAGTTCCGCCGACTCCGGCATTGTTGAAGAGCAAATGCACAGCGCCGTAACTCTCGACTGCGAAATCGCGAAGGGCTGCGACCTGGGCTGCATCGGAAACATCGAGAACAAAGGCAGCGACTGCAGCGCCATCGGCTTGCAAGCGCGCAACCTGTTCCTCGAGAAGCGGAGCTTCGATATCAGCCATCACGACCGACATGCCCTCGGCGACAAATCGTTCTGCAGCAGCAAGACCAATTCCTGATGCTGCGCCGGTTACGACCGCCACGTTGCCTTGGAGTTCCACGTTTCTGCCC
>JAEMTX010000309.1 GCA_016462055.1 Acidimicrobiia bacterium
CTGGAGCCCCTAGAGGCATTGACGATGAACATTCAGTTTTCTTCTTTTTTTTGTCTTTTCCAGTGTTGAAACCTCGCTAATGATGGTGATGAACCGAGCCCCTCAAATGAAAGGCAGTGACGGTGAACCCAAGCGTCGGTCTCAAGTGCGAAAGCGTTCGATGCGATGAGAGCCTCGAGTGTGCCCACAGCATCGGTAGGGTCGACGTCAGCACCGCCTATCATGCTCACCGCCGCTATGAGGTCGCTGATGTTGATGACGATGCGCCCGGGTCCACCGTCGATGGTGGCCCGCTTGGCCGCAGCAAGGAGCGCGTCATCGTGAGCGAATGATCCCGTCACCAGAAGGTCGACCACCAGCGCAAGCGCGATCCGTCCGAAGGGCACGATGCCAACGGCAGCATCGAGCGGCTCGAGGACCAGCGCCGGTCGGCGAGTGCGCAGGTATTTGGCCACCGTGTAGTCGATCTGTGACTTGGATAGCCGTCCAGAGAGTTCGCTCGCCGTATCCCCTGGGATGCTGAAAAGGGTGTCGCGAACCACATGCAAGAGAGAGATCTGACCGTCAATAGCCTCGGCGATGGCCATGCCGACCAGAGGATCAAGTTGGTGCAGCCACAAAACTGGCCGCTGTACGCCCGTAACCTGCCGAATGGCGCCAGCAAAGGCAGTGGTGTATTGCTCGTGAAAAGAGAGCAACAGATTTTGCATGCGAGAAACGGCGGCCGCATCGAGGACAGCCTTAGCGCCCGCTTGATGCAGCGGCGAAAGTGGGGACCCACCATTTCGCACGCCAGAGATTGGAGCTCGAGACGGCGAAGGGGAGGCCAGGTCGGCCTTCAGAGCAGCGAGTAAATCCGTGGTCAGAGCGTCGCGCTTAGGGCGACGCCTCGGAGAGGCTGGTGCATCGGTCGATGGTGAGGCAGGCGCAGCCGACGACGATGCATCCTCCTTGGCTTCCCTTGAGATGTCAGCATAAATGTCGCGAGGGGTAGCATCCCGCAAACCCTGAGCAACTTTCCTTTCGGCCCGCGACGACAGCACGATAAGTGGGCTCCGACGTGACGAATGCTCGTCTGCGGGGATGGCTGAGAGACTGGTCCGAGCCAGCAGGTCGTCATCCAGAACCCCACTAAGAAAGGGGTAGACGGATCCAGGCGACCCCGAGCAGTTTTCGGTATTGGCCGAAGGTCGAGCAGCGCGGGCGTGAAGAGCAGCCTGAGCATAAACATCTTCCTTGGTGACAAAAGTACCCTGCCGAAGACGCCGCACGACGGGTGTTGATTCCAGGCGCGCACTGAAGGTGGTCTTCATAAGATCGTTTGAAATGTTGAACGCGTCCATATTCTTATAGTTACTAGCTTGAGCCTAAGCGTAGAGACTAAAGAACTACGAACAAGTGTGGAACGCGGTAAATCGGTTGAGTGCACGAGCTCCGGAACAATCGGAGCCGAGCAGACGCTTGAATGGATGTTGTGGATCACAAGAAGTGAATCGTGACAACCCGAACCGAGAAAGGGAACACACACCTGATCAGAGAATAGTTGGCCGTGAGACAACTATCGATTCACACTTGAATGGATGTTGTACGTAGTCGGCGACAGATTCGACGTTCGGGATGAGAATATCGCTCCAGCGTTCGTGCCACCGGGACCACAACCATGTTTCGCCCCAGCGTTCTTGTCCTTTAGGCAGAGTTCTTCCCGCGGAAGACTACCCCCCCTCAGTTTGCATAAACTGAAATCCGCCTCCAGACCAGCCAAAAATTAACGCACTCAACGTCCGGCACGGGCCTCACTGCAGGTTGTGCCGGCAC
>JAEMTX010000310.1 GCA_016462055.1 Acidimicrobiia bacterium
CAATCCGAAGTTTGACTGTTGCCTCGGTCGTTACTTCAAGGGAACCGTCAGTTGTGGCCGCACCTTCGCGATGTGAACTCGAAACTCGATATTCCTCGACCTCGAAGAATTCTTGCTCCCACCCAGTAGCTCGGCGCATCCGAAGTTCCAGCGACGCGTCGGCTGATTCGAACAACCAGCCTTCCGACTCGAGTTGCTTCAGTTCGTCGGACAATTTGGCGACCGACGGATCGTCGAGTTCGACTCCAAATTCATCGGCCTTCATGGCCATGCCCGCACGCCCGCCGAGATCGGACACGAGCACGCGCGTGTGGTTTCCCACGATTGCCGGATCGATGTGTTCGTAGGTTGCGCCACCAGCGCGACCAAGCGCAGAAGTGTGCAAGCCGCCCTTATGCGCAAATGCGGACGCACCCACGTATGGGTCTGAAGGATGCGGAGGGAGGTTGACGAGTTCCGCAACACGGTGACTCACAACCGTGAGTCGATCGAGGTGACCCTCAGGAAGAGTCGCCACTCCGAGTTTGAGCGTGAGATCGGGAATGACGGTCATAAGGTTTGCATTGCCCGTGCGCTCGCCATAGCCGTTGATGGTGCCCTGAACCTGCGTTGCACCCCCGACAACTGCCGCCACCGAGTTTGCAACAGCGCAGCCAGAATCGTTCTGAGTGTGGATGCCCACGCCCGTTGCGCCGCCCACAAAAGAGACGACCTGGGCAGTGACTCGCTGCACCTCATGCGGAAGTGACCCGCCATTGGTATCGCACAACACCACACAATCGGCGCCGTTCACCATGGCTGCTTCGAGAACTCGAAGCGCGAATTCGGGGTTGGCTTTGTAACCATCGAAGAAATGTTCCGCATCAAAAAAGACGCGCAATCCTTCGGCCTTTAAGAAAGCGACCGATTCGGCCACCATCGCTATGCCTTCATCGAGCGTCGTCCGTAGGGCCTCGGTGACATGGAAATCCCAGCTCTTACCCACGATGCATACCGTCGAGGTTCCGGCGCCGACAAGTGCCGCCAAGGTTGGGTCGACATCGACTTTGCCGGCCGGCCTGCGTGTCGAACCGAACGCTACGAGTTCGGCATTTGTGAGTTTGAGCTCAAGTGGGGCGCGCCTAAAGAACTCCTCGTCTTTTGGATTGGCCTGGGGGTAGCCCCCTTCGATCCAACGCACACCAAGCCAGTCGAGTTGCTCGGCAACACGAAGCTTGTCTTCAACTGTGAGTGAGATGCCTTCGAACTGGGCGCCATCGCGCAAGGTCGTGTCGAAAATTTCGACCGAGGATGGAAGCGATGACAGTTCAGCTTTGGCATCGTTGTTAGTGGACATACTCCAACCAGTCCTCGTAACGGGGAACCTGACCGCGCACAACGCGTCCATACTCGGCAGCGATGACAGATGTCATCGGCCCCGGGCATGGGATATCGCGATTGTCGACTGAATTCACAGCCGAAACCTCAGCAGCGGTTCCGCACAGAAAGATTTCCTCGGCGACATAAAGGTCCGAGCGCGTCAGGTAATCGACGCGGAACTCGTAACCGAGATCTCGACCGATCACCATGACACTGTCTTGTGTGATGCCTTCGAGCGCGCCAGCGGCGATCGGTGGCGTCACCAATACACCGTCGCGAGCAACAAAAATGTTTTCGCCCGTGCATTCGCTGACGAAACCCTGAGGGTTGAGCATGATTGCTTCGTCGTATCCACCGCGCAGAGCTTCGACTTTGGCAAGCGAGGAGTTCACGTAGTTGCCTGTGGTTTTCGAAGCCGGCGGCATGGTGTTGTGGTCATGGCGGG
>JAEMTX010000311.1 GCA_016462055.1 Acidimicrobiia bacterium
ATGCTGTCGAGGTGGCCAGTGAAGGCGAGCGACTTGATATCGCAGTAACGGTGCCGGGTGGGGGAACACCAATGAACGTTCTCGACTACGAATGCGACGCGTTTAGTGCTGAGGTCGATAAGAACGTGCGTCCCGTGTACATGTTGTTGCACTACGCCGCTCCGATGATGACCAATGGTGGGTCCTTTGTTGCGGTCTCTTCGACGGCGGCCGTGTTTTCCACCCGGGGTCTCGCGTCGTATCGAGCAGGCAAAGCCGCAGTTGATGCCCTCGTCGACGTCGCTGCCGACGAACTTGGAGAGCGCAATATCCGGGTGAACTCGGTTCGCCCGGGTCTGACACGAACTGACTCAACGGCTCGGATGTTTGAAAGTCCGGAACTTCTGTCCCGGTTCCTTGAGCAACAAGCAATCGACCGTGGGGGTGAGGCTGAAGATATTGCCCATGCCATTCGCTATTTTGCTGGCCCAGAATCGAGTTGGGTGACCGGTCAACATCTCACGGTCGACGGGGGCCATACGCTTCGGGCGATGCCGGATATGCGTCCACCCCGGCCCTGATCGAACTGCAGCAGGAGAATCCGTGAGAGATAGCGTCGAATCGAATCCATCTGAACTTCCCGGTGGGTGGGGCCCGGCTCTCGAGGACCTCGCGCAACGCCGCTTGGCGGCGCGGGCGATGGGTGGCGAAGAACGCCTCGCGAAGAAACACGCGAAAGGCCAACTCGATGCTCGTGCGCGCGTCGACTACCTCCTGGATCCGGGCACCTTCCGAGAGCTTGGAACGCTGGTAGGCGAGGTTCCGGGCGATGGCATCGTTGCTGGTGCTGGCCGCATAGACGGTCGACCAGTGATGATCGGCGCAGAGGACTTCACGGTGCTGGCGGGTTCGATTGGAGCGGGCAGTTCCTCGAAGCGATACCGGCTTGCAGAACTCGCGTTGGCCGAACGCATCCCGCTCATCATGTTGCTTGAAGGTGCCGGTCATCGTGGTGGTGGAGGCGGCGGCCGCGCGCCGACCGATCTGCTTATTCAAGCGCAGTGTTCCGGCAAGATCCCTGTATTAAGTGCTGTCATGGGCCCCTCGGCGGGACATGGCGCGCTGATCGTCCCGATGTCTGATTTCAGCGTGATGACGCAGGACGCAGCAGTGTTCACCGCTGGTCCGCCTGTTGTTCGCGAGTCGCTTGGTGAAGACATAACCAAGGAAGATCTTGGCGGACCTTCTGTCGCTGTTCCAAGCGGGCTGATTCACAACGTTGCACCCGACGATCAGACCGCTCTCGATATGTTGCGCGTCTATCTGTCGTTCTTTCCATCGAGCGCGTGGAGTTTTGCGCCGCATCTCCCCGCCGAACAGAGCGATGACCAAGGATTCCGATCTACCGACGAACTGCTGTCGGTCATCCCGAGCGATTCGCGTCGGGCCTATGACATGCGTGCGGTACTCGACATTGTCGTTGACGATGGGTCTTGGTTTGAAGTGCAGCCGGGTTTTGGTCAATCGATGATCTGCGGGCTCGCTCGCCTCGGTGGCGAATCCGTTGCAGTGATCGCTAACCAGCCGACCGTGATGGCCGGTTCAATTGATGCGGCCGCTGCCGATAAGGCCGCGCATTTCATCATGGTCGCCGATTCGTTCCATCTTCCGTTGGTCTTTCTCGCTGACAACCCAGGGATGTTGCCGGGAAGCGCATCGGAACGAGATGGAGTTCTGCGCTCGGGTGCACGAATGTTCGCGGCGCAAACCCAGGCTTCGAGTCCGAAACTGCATCTCACGTTGCGCAAGGCCTACGGATTCGGA
>JAEMTX010000312.1 GCA_016462055.1 Acidimicrobiia bacterium
TGATTGCGCAACTTGTCGTTGAACGTCGCATGGGCGTGTTTCACGTGACGAACGCAGGGCCAGTGAGTTGGTTCGAATTTGCTCGTGAAGTACTCACCGCGAGTGGTCAGGATCCTGACCGAGTGTTGCCTGTTGCTACAGCCGACCTTCAGCCACAGCGACCAGCACCGAGGCCCGCAAATTCGGTACTCGATCACGCTGCGCTTCGTTTGGCAGGGATCGACACGATGGTCGATTTCCGGGAGCCGTTGCGTCGTCTTGTCGCTTTGCTTCGTTAAGCGAGAAACACACGCTTCGCTCGAAATCCTCAGCACCCCACGTGCGGGATGCGATATTGCCACTTGCACCTATCGTTTCTTTTCCCAGCAACGGGGAGTGGGAGTCACGAGCGATTCTTCACGCTCTCTTTGATGCGATATCGGTAGTCGCAACCCGCCGCATTTGAGCCTTGGCGAAGGGATCCGCTGGTCGGTCTAACCTTTTCGTTCCATGGTGTCGCCCGAACCCCACCCGTTCGTTCGGGTCGTGCTGCTTAACTTCAATGGCGGTCTGACGATGGTCGAAGCCATGCGAGCTCTTGTCCAGACGGAGTGGCCCGCAGACCGGATCGAAATCATCTGCGTCGACAACGGTTCGACTGACCGAAGTCTCGAAGTGATCGAACTCGAATTCCCGTCGGTTGTTGTCGTTCGTAATGGAGAGAATCTGGGATTCCCAGGTAACAACTCTGCGATGGGAGAACTCCAGGGTATTGACTTCGTTGCTTTGGTGAACAGCGATGCATTTGTTGAGCCGGATTGGCTCAAACCGCTAGTCGACCGCGCACGAACTGATCGAGGAATCGGCGCGGTTGTGCCAAAGTTACTTTTCGCTGATCGTTTTCTTGAACTCACGGTGAAACTGCAAGGTGATGAGACTCAAAGAAAGAGATCTGCTGCCCTGCGGGGAGTGAGCAGTAATAGCAAGGATGTTTTCACTCGTTGTCATGTTGCAGGTGGTGGCGGACGATCCTCTGATCGCAGCGGAATTTTCGAGTGGCTCGCCGACGGTGCGGTCATTCGCATTCCCGAGGCAATCGGGGATGGGTTCGGAACTGTTCGCGACGTTGTTCTTGAACTTGAGTCTCGCTCGAACTGTACGGCTACCTTCAGCAGCGGCTCGGGGGAAATCGAGATCAGGCTTTCGAGCGGTGATCGCGTCTCTCTAGCTCTGTCGGTAGCCAACAACCCCGTTGACGTCGTGAACAACGTGGGATCTTGGCTCGATGTGACTTGGACTGGTCGTGAGCGCGGCCTCTATGAGGCTGATCGAGGGCAATTCGATCAATCAATCGAAGTTGGCACTTGGTGCGGTGCAGCGGTGTTGCTCCGAGCAGAACATGTTGTTGATGTTGGCCTTTTTGATGAGACGTTTTTCCTGTATTACGAAGATACCGACTTGTCGGTGCGGGGCAGGGGGAGAGGCTGGCGTGTCGTCACAGAGCCGAAAAGTGTTGTCCGCCACGTTCATTCGGCATCAACCGTTGAAGGTTCGGCGATAGCCGAGCACTACATCGAACGGAATCGTCTTCTTGTCGTTCTTCGGCATGCTTCGGTGTCAGACATTTTACGAGTATTCGTTCGCCACCTTCTTGTGACGGCGTCTTACTTGCGGTCTGCCTACGTAAGCGCCTTGTCTCGGCGGCAGCGACCCGATCTCACCCGAGTCCATCGTCGCAGTGCGTCGTTTCTGGCGGCGTTGGGGCTTCTGCCGCGTTCGCTCTCATCTCGTCGGAAAATAGCGTCTAATCGGCTGCTGTCGCG
>JAEMTX010000313.1 GCA_016462055.1 Acidimicrobiia bacterium
CCACAGGCCAGCGTAAGTAGAAAGAGCTCATCCGGGCTCACCGATGGCCGCAGAAGCGCTGAGACGAGCAATGAGGCCCCAGCAGGCGCAATCCATGCCCGATCAAGGCGTCCCCGGCCTGCGGATTGATAGTCAGCAACGAGGACGAGACCCTCGGAGACGCCCGCGGCGGCAGCCTCGAGGAGGTCTCGATTGGTAGAACCGGTCTCGGCCACCCATCGCACATCGGCGAATCGGGTGCCCGGGACCCCAGATGTGGCGAAGGACCCGTTCACGCGTGCCACCATAGAGCGTGCTTAAAAAGATCCTCATCGCCAACCGCGGCGAAATCGCTGTCCGTGTCATCCGCGCCTGTCAGGAAATGGGCATCGCCACTGTGGCGGTGTACTCCGACCTTGACCGTGACGCTCTCCATGTTCGCCTTGCGGACGAGGCTTATGCACTCGGTGGCACCACTGCCGCGGAGAGTTACCTCAACACCGAACTGATCCTCGATGTCATCGAGCGCAGCGGCGCCGATGGTGTCCATCCTGGATATGGGTTCTTCTCCGAGAACACCGACTTCGCTCGCGCCATCACCGAACGGGGAGTCACGTTTATCGGCCCACCTCCTGGTGCGATCGAAATCATGGGTGACAAAGTCTCAAGTCGTATTGCTGCTCAAGCTGTCGGAGTGCAAGGCGTTCCGGGAACCACCGAATTCCTCAAAGATGCTTCTGAAGTAGTCGCGTTCGGTAAAGAACATGGTTGGCCAGTCGCAATCAAAGCTGCCTACGGCGGCGGTGGTCGTGGCATGCGCGTTGTTCGCAGCGAAGACGAAGCAGCCGAAGCACTCGACTCGGCGCAGAGCGAAGCACTCAAAGGTTTTGGTCGCGACGAGTGCTACGTCGAGCGCTATCTCACGTGGCCTCGCCACATCGAGATGCAGATCATCGCTGACACACACGGAAACTGCGTCTGGATCGCTGAGCGCGACTGTTCGGCGCAGCGCCGTCATCAGAAACTCGTTGAAGAGAGCCCAGCACCGAACTTCCCACCCGAAATTCGCCAAGCTATGGGCGATGCCGCAGTAACCGTCGCCAAAGCTTGTGGCTACGTCAATGCCGGCACCGTCGAATTCCTTTTCCAAGATGGCGAGTTCTTCTTCCTTGAAATGAACACTCGCCTTCAGGTCGAGCATCCCGTCACCGAAATGGTCTCGGGTATCGACCTCGTTGCCGAACAGATTCGTGTTGCGTCTGGACTTCCACTTTCGATCACGCAGGAATCGATCGAACTTCGAGGCCATGCAATCGAAATTCGCATCAACGCCGAAGACCCGGCGCAGGGCAAGTTCCTTCCCTCGCCCGGCCACATCACCACGCTTGTTCCGCCTTCAGGTTTCGGAACTCGTTGGGACGGTGGCTACGAATCAGGCGACACAGTTAGCCAGTACTACGACAACCTCGTTGGCAAACTCATCTGCTGGGGTTCCGATCGCGAAACCGCGATTCGTCGCACGCTGCGCGCTCTTCATGAGTTCCGCATCGAAGGAATCGCCACCACGATTCCCGCCGACCTTGCAATCCTCGAACATCAGGATTTCGTCGACGGCATCCATTCCACGAAGTGGGTCGAAGACACACTCGACCTCAGTGGCGTTGGAAGCACCGCAACAGTCGCCGACGGCGAAACCGAAGCGAAGGTTCAGCGCGACGTCGACGTTGAAGTCAACGGCAAGCGCTTCTCGGTCAAGGTCTTCGTTCCTGAATCACAGGCTGGTGCCGTTGTTGCTGGCGGTACTGCGGGCGGAGCAAGTCG
>JAEMTX010000105.1:0-1369 GCA_016462055.1 Acidimicrobiia bacterium
AGTGGGCGCGGTCATCGCAAAGAGGTGTTTGCCTTCCGGACCCCCGAGCATGCACGCATAGGTGTTCATTGTTGTTTCGGCCTCGTCGAGCACAACGCCACCTTCACCGATACGCATAAGACGCGGGGCAAGCGCGTTCGCGATCCAGACCGCTCCTTCAGCATCGAGACAAATGCCGTCGGGCGCGGCCATCTCGGCCGAAAGGTCGGCCCACACGCGTCGGTTCGAAAGCGAACCATCGGCAGCAATGTCGAACGCAGTGAGGCGGAGCGCGAGTGTTTCGGCGACGATCATTGTTTTGCCATCGGGTGTGATGACCATGCCGTTCGGAAAGATCAAACCATCGGACGCGACATTGATGGTGCCGTCGGCATCAACACGACACATCACGGTTGTGAGTGAATCGGGATCGGCGAACAAGCCTTCTATCCCCTGCTCGTCGAGAAACACTTCGTAATCGAAACCAAAATTGCCGATATAGGCACGCCCTTGTTGATCAACAAGAAGATCATTGGCGTGCCAGGTGAAGTGATTACCGAGATCGGCATGAACGGTCAGTACTGAGCCGTCCCAACGGAGGAGCTTGCGATCAAGCATCGATGTAACGAGGAGATCGCCATTGGGAAGCCAGCCAAGGCCCGAAGGCTGCGATTCCACTTCGACAATGCGTTCGTCGTTGCCATCAAGGTCGATGGCATGCACGGCATGGTCGTAAAAGTCGGAATACCAAAGTCGATTCTCGTGCCAGCGAGGGCCTTCGCCAAAGAACAGGCCGTCTCGAAGGATGGTGGTGCTCACGACGGAAGCTTGGCGTTCTTCACGACAGTGCGGAGGTTGACGGCATCGGCTTCAAGAATGTTGCCCTTGGCTACCGCGTCATCAAGCGATGCGATCCATGCAGTGTCGAATACCGGGCGACCGTTCGGAAGTGCCCACGACGCAAAGGCTGCTGGTGGAGGGGTGGTTGTGGTCCCGAACAACCGACAAGATGGCGAAGCTGTTTGTCCGAGCCCCGACAAGATTGCGACAGGTACGTCAACCTGCGGCGTTCGAATACCGCCAGTGGCATTGCCCTTGGCATCCAGCGCTAAGGCGTCAGTGTTGACGATGAGCAATGGACGCGACTCTGGAGCTTCACCGGTACGAATCCAGTTATCGAGCGAGTTCAGAGCGGATCGCAAGACATAGGTGTGCGGTCCAGTGTTGATCGGGATCGGACAAGAAATGATGCCGCCGTAAATAGAAGCCGGCGGGGTGAGCATCGCCAAGAGGCTGCCCCCGCAGCCTCTCCTGGGTGGTCCTGGGATAAGGAGCTCGCCGGCGTCGAGCCGCTCCAGGTGCGGCCCCCGCCGCACACCCTGTCCAGCTT
>JAEMTX010000105.1:1379-6406 GCA_016462055.1 Acidimicrobiia bacterium
GGGGTGAGCATCGCCTGGAACAACGCAGCATCGCCGACACCATCGCCGGTATCGATGTCGCCAATGCCCAAGTTGTAGGCATCGGCATGTGCGGTGCCGGCAACTTCCCACGTGCGAATTAGGTCGGTGTCGGGTTGGCGAGCACCGATGAAGTTGAGGCCCTTGCCCAGTAGGTCGGTTTCTGAAAGGAACTGCAGAACGGGAACCTTGAGATCAGTTCGGATGCGCTGATCGGCGGGCATCTTCACATCAACATTGAGCGCCGCTCCCGATGTCCCGCGACTGTGAATGAGATAGCCATCCCAAATGTCCGTCTTCGGACCAATTGCGTTGACATAGGTCGTGAGTCGGAATGCAGACTGCGATTCGCCAATGGAAATGACTCGCTCGGGCTTCAGGCCGCCGAGCAGCACGTCGTTCGCGAACCAGGCAGCCGCGCCGGTTTGTGTGTACATGTCATAGGAGTACTGATCGCCAGGATGCACAAGCGATCCGTAACGTCCCGGATCAGCGGCTTTGAGCGTGAACCCGGCAACGAGGCCCATTGATGGTCCGCCATCGATGCCAACGACCTGCGCCGACAAACCAACCCACGCGTAACCCTGGCGGATCAGTTCAACGTGTGTGTAGGTCCAGTCCGGCGCAGCATCGAGACCGCCCGAAACGTTCAACCACTCAACGATGACGTTGCCGTTGAACTTGGCCGGGTCAGTTGGACGGCGAACGAGGGCACGGGTCTTGTACGCAGCTGTTGTTGCTGGTTCAACGTTCCAATTTCCATCAACAGTTAAGGCTTCGGCCGACTGGTATGCCGTCGCAGTTCCGCTGATGAAGAACTCCGTCTGTTCGTAACCCGCGGCGGCAAGGTCAGTAGTGGCCTGAGCAATGAACGCCTTACCTCCACCCCCCGTTGCAGGAACAACCGTTGGCACAGTTACCGAATCACGCAATGGAGGCGAAGGTGCAATCACTTTGGGACCTTTCGACGACGACGAACTCTTCGATGAACAGCCCACAAGCCCAACCCCCAAGAACGTGACGACTAGCAGAGCACCCAATCGTTGCCAGGTTTTCATTTGTGTCTCTTTCATTGGGGGCGCCGAAACGACTGATTACTGCAGAACCTTTGAAGCTTTCGCCGCGGCGATCAAATGTTCAACGTCGTCGTTGAGAATGGCCCCAGCTTTGGCGGCGATCTTCGTCGCCTCGCTGAACTTGGTGACGAAAGCATCGTGGGTTGCGTATTTCGTGGTGAGCGCAGCCGAGGTCAATGGAGCCGTGCCACCAAACAATGAACAGAAGGCGTTGCCTTTCTGTCCTAATCCGGTCAACACGGCGATCGGAACATCGACATGTGGCGTTCGGATGCCGCCCTTTGCAATTCCCAGTTCATCGAGGTTGTAACCGGTACCGGCGGCATCCACCTGGAGTTGCGGTTGCGACACCGGAACCTGGTTCTTCGTGATCCAGAGATTGAGGTCACGCAGTGCGGCGCGAAGAATGTAGGTGTGAGGCCCAGTGTTGATTCCGTCAGCACACGTAATGAGGTTGTTGTACACACTCTTCGGCGGGGCGAGCATCGAATTGAAATACGTGATGTCGTTCTTGCCATCGCCGGTATCAAACCCACCGCCACCGAGGTTGTAGTAGTCGGCGTGCGCAGTTCCGGTGGCTTCCCAACCGCGGAACATATCGGTATCGGGCTGGCGAGCTTTGACATAGCCCCTCGCACCAGCAACGTCGGTCTCGGAACTAAAGGTCAACACGGGTTTACCGAGATCGGTTCGAATAGTTGTTCCAAGCGGTGGAGTCATCGCCGGCAATGGATCTACCGACAGCGCCGCGGCGTTTCCACTTCGACTGTGAATGAAATAGCCATCAAAAACTTTGGCTGTCTGTGCAACTGCATCGACATAGGTGGTGAGGCGGCTCGCCGACTGTGACTCACCCATTCCGATGACGTTCTTGACCTTCAGATCTCCGAGCACCGTTGAACTGTTTCGACGCACCGCGGCGCCAGCTTGGCTGAAGATGTCATAGGAGTAGTTGTCGCCAGGATGTGACAGTGAGGAATAGCGCGCAGGGTCGAATGACTTCAGAACGCGATCGACACCCAACGACATGCCGCCGCCTTCAATGCCAACTCTCTGAGCGGAAACTCCAACCCAGGCGAATCCCGATCGAATGATTTCCGGCGCCATGTAGGTCCAGTCCGGAGCGGTATCGAGACCAGCGGTGACATTGAGCCATTCAACAATGACTGTGCCGTTGAACTTCTTCGAATCGCTCGGACGACGAACCACCATTCGGGACGCATACGGTGCTGTTCCTGCGGCGCGGGTCGTCCACATTCCGTCTGCCGTTAATGGCGCGTCGCTGGTGTACGCAGTCGCATCGCCAGAGAAGAAGTATTCGTCTTCTTGATAGCCAACAGTTTTGAGGTCGAACACGCTTGGCTGCTCGCCATCCTGCGGAGGCGACGGCGCAACCACTACAAAACCTTTGCCGCCAGTCACTGGTCCCTTGATTGTTGCTTCAGCAACTGGACTCGAAAACACCGTCGTGGTCGTCGAGGACGAACCGTTTGACGATGAACAGGCTGAAGCGGTCGCTCCAAGCACCACGACCGCAACAACTCCTGCCAAAAAACGCAAAGAAGACTCGTAACGCATTGTTCCCCCCGGATCACTTTTGATCAACGTCCAGATCTTTCCACAGGCTCAGCCTTGGATGTCGTCTCAAGCGTACGATCGTGCGGTGAGTCAAACCTTCGTGCGTCGGGTAGTCACGGGCATTGACGACACTGGGCGTCACGTCATTACGAGCGATGGCGCGGCACCCAACACCATTGAGACCGACACCGTTGCGGTTAGTGAAGTGTTGTGGATTGACGGGCCGCTGCTTTCGACCGCCGATTCTCCCGACAAGCCCAATTCTGGATTCGCACTTGAGCCGCCACCGGGTGGAGCCAGCGCACGCATTATCCGGATGCCTGGGATTCCTGATGGCGCCGATCCCGACACCACATGGCTACGCGTTGCTGGTGATGACGCCGATACGCCCGGCATGCACGCCACCGACACGCTTGATCTCATGGTTGTACTCGAGGGTTCCGTAGTGATGGGACTTGAAGATGGAGAACGCACTATCGGGCCAGGCGAGTTTGTGATTCAGCGCGGAACCTTGCACCGATGGCGACCGGCCGACGAACACGGTTGGACCTATTTCGTCGCGATGCTTCGCCCTGATGTCAACGCGAACGCCGACATCGTCGGTACAAAGCCTGCGACAGCCGGGGATAAACCAATTCGTCGCGTCGTGACAGGTTCGTCCGTTGTTGATGGTGGTGCGGCCGACGCGGTGTCATCACTCACCACAACCATGACCGATCTTTGGCATACCGGCGGCCCGCTGCAATCGGTTGAACAAGGAGGCGATCCTGCTGGCCCGTGGTCGCTTGTTCCGCCATCCGGCGGCTTGTGGTTCCGCCTTGTTGAACTCACTCCCGCGCCGCCCTCCGAAGAAGGTTGGCATGTCACACCGACAGTCGATGTCGATGTCGTTTTGCACGGCCGCGTGTTGCTTGAACTGCCCGACGGCGTGCAGACCGAACTCGGTCCCGGTGATGTTGTGATTCAGCGAGGAACGAATCACCGTTGGACTGCGGTTGGCGACGAACAGTTCGCGATGGCGTCAGTGATGATTGACGCCTCTCAGTAACAATTGTCTGCGATTGCTAACGGATCAGTAACGAGCCATCAGGGCAGCACGATCGAGAACTTCGGGTCGGGTGGATCGAGCAATGCGCGAATCGAGTCAAGCCTGCTCAGGTCGCCTTCAGCTGTAGCGATGCCCTGTTCAACCAACGCCTCGAGTGTCACTACTCCGACGATAAGCAGAAGTAGTTGCGAACGCGGAATAGTCACTGACAAGACCGCATCATCAGCGTGTCGATTCGCAACATTCGACAGCACCCCATTTTCGAGACGAAGTAAATGGCGTTCGCCTGTCTCGGCAATCGTCCAATTGATAGCGAACTGATGCTCAGACGCTTTGATTCCATCGATTCGAATAGCGACCGCATCGAACACCTGCGTCACGGAAATATGTGCCATGAGTGCAAGCGCGTTCTGGCCTGTAGGACCAGCAACCTCGATGCCTCGCAACTCTTGCGCGCCGGTGAGGAAGAAATTCCGCCACGTGGCGTTCTCTTGTGCGTAACCCATTTGCGTGTAGGTGCGAGCGAGTAGCTCGCGCGCTTCCATATTCGTTGGATCGGCGAACACAACATGGTTCACGACTTCAGCCACCCAGCGATAGTCGCCTTCCTCATAGGACAGTTCCGCCTTTGCCAGCACGGCATCGGCACCACCCATGAACTCGACATATCGATCAGCAGCTTTCTCGGGTGGGTGCGGCCACAGGTGCGCAGGGTTTCCATCGAACCAACCCATGTATCGCTGATAAACGGCTTTCACGTTGTGACTTACTGATCCGTAGTAGCCACGGCAATGCCACGAAGACGCGAGCGTGGGCGGAAGTTCAATCATCTCCGCAATTTCTGCGCCGGTAAACCCGCGATTGAGATACCGAAGCGTCTGATCGTTTAGGTAGGCGTAGAGATCGCGCTGTTTCGATAGGTAGTCGACAATGTTGTCGGTTCCCCATGTTGGCCAGTGATGTGATGCAAACGAAACATCACTGTCAGCAGCGAACATCGCAATGCTTTCATCGATGAAACCGGCCCATGCATGCGCATCACGTACAAGCGCTCCACGCAGCGTCACGACGTTGTGCAAGTTGTGTGTTGCGTTCTCGGCCATGCACAACGCGCGAAAATCGGGGAAATAAAAGTTCATTTCCGCCGGGGCTTCGGTGCCTGGTGTCATCTGAAACACAACGCGCACGCCGTCGAGCACAAGTTCCTGACCGGTGTGCGTGATATCGATCGTCGGTGGCAGTAATGACAACGTGCCGTTCGACGGAAACGGACCTAGACCACACGTCATCTGACCTTCTGGACCGCG
>JAEMTX010000314.1 GCA_016462055.1 Acidimicrobiia bacterium
ATTCAAGACGGTCGAGTGGTGTACATCTTTGATGGCTACACAACGACGGATCGTTATCCGAATGCACAGCGAGCCGATTCGAGCGGTCTTCCCGCAGGAAGCGATCTTGGTGGCAAGCGGTTTAATTACATTCGCAACTCGGTAAAGGGTGTTGTCGACACCTACGACGGCACCGTGAAACTGTACATCGTCGATCCCTCTGACCCGATCGTCACTGCGTATCAGAAAGCTTTTCCCGCGCTGTTCGCTGGAGTCGATGAGATGCCAGCGACGCTTAAGGCGCATTGGCGCTATCCGGAAGATCTCTTCCGCACCCAGACCAACATGTTCGGGCGCTATCACATCAGCGACCCGAAAGCCTTCTACGAGAAGACCTCAAGTTGGTCAGTTGCGCAAGATCCTGGCTCAACTATCAACGGTTCCACCGCCATCGTGACTGCAAATCAAACGGCGAACGGCACCACTGTGCTGCGAACCAAAGAAGCCCGCATCAGCCCGGTCTATTCATTGATCCGTCTGCCGGGCCAAGCAACGGAATCATTCGTGATGTTGCGTCCCTTCGTTCCATATTCGGAAGATGACTCGAAGAAGACACTTACGTCGTTCATGGTGGCAAACAGTGACCCCGCGCAGTATGGCAAGTTGACGGTCTATGAAATGCCTTCGGGTTTCAATATCGACGGTCCGGCAATCGTCAATGCCAATATTCTTTCTGACCCTGAAGTAAGTAAATACACAACCCTGTTGAATCAGCAGGGCTCGCGTACACAATTCGGCAGCCTCATGCTGACGCCAGTAAACAACTCAATCATTTACATTCGTCCGTTGTATGTTTCGTCGGATAACAACACGCAGATTCCTGAACTCAAGCAGGTCATCGCGGTATTTGGTGGACAGGTTGTTATGAAGTCCACGCTTCGTGAAGCACTCCAGACCTTGTTCCCGGGCGCAAACCCCCAGACGTTCGAGTCGAGCACGGGTCTGGAAGATGGCGCCGGAAGTAACGGTTCGAGCGGCGGTGGTGCAAGTTCCTCAGAACCTACGACCACCACCACGATTCCCTCAACTGGTAATGCCACGAAGGATCAACTCATCGATCAGGCGGCAAAGGCACTGACCGCCGCCGATACTGCATTGCGCAATGGTGATCTTGCTGGATATCAGGCGAAGGTCAAGGAAGCCCAGAACTTGATCAATCAAGCTCAAGCACTGCCGAATGGAACGACGTCGAGTTCCGGTGTGTCGGGTTCCCCAGGTTCGTCCACTACGACGACGACCGTGATGAGGTCGGGAACCCCAGCCTGATCACACAGTTGGCCAGTTACCACTCTCAAGTGCAGTGACAAAGAGAGTGACGGTGGCCTGGAGGGCAAGGTCGTCTTCGGCTGCGCCTAGGGGAGTGCCGGGTTCGATGAGACCGCGCACGGTTGCGCTGAAGACTCGATGACCGATGATGACTTGTTGATCATCGAGGCCGAACGATGCGAGCACGGTGCGAATCGGTTGTGCGATGCGCTTTGCTTGTTCGCGGAACTCCGGGTCGTCGGCACCGAGATGGCCACGTAATGCGGCCATTCTTCCTGGGTGGGCGCGTGCAAAATCACGTTCCGCTTCGGCAATTTTGGTGAGAGCCTCAGCCCCGCTGCGTCCAAGGGTCGCAGCCCAGACGACGTCAGAAAGTTCAGTCACCGATAGAACCGCGACCTCGCGTCGAAGGGCATCGAGTCCGTCGACATGGGAATAGAGCGAACTCACGTGTCGGTCGACGGCTTCGGCGACTCGAGAC
>JAEMTX010000009.1 GCA_016462055.1 Acidimicrobiia bacterium
CTCGCAACCTTCGGCAAGATCGGCATTACTTCCGCTATTGACGCCACCATCCATAAATCGAGTGTCACCGATCGTAACCGGCGGCCAAATCCCTGGAACGGCGCAACTCGCAGTCACTGCAGAAACAAGCGGGACGCCGGAGTATCGATCAAACACCCGGAATTCACCAGTGAAGGCATCGACCGCAGTGACCAGCAGTTCGCGTTCGGACCACTCGTGTGATGACAGCCGCGACTCAATCACCGCGATACGAGCCGCTTCTTCGACCGTGGTGGCACCCAATGCGACTGCGCCCAATCTCCGGCGAACCTCAAGTGCATTCGGTGCGCCTTCAAAACACGCAGCAAATTGATCGATTAATGAATCAAGGCTGCTTTCAACCTGCAGTTCGGCGCTTTGTTCCGCCGGCACAAGTTGTCGAGCGCAGAGCGATTCGAGCGATTCGCCGGTGCACAATTGAGCGCCAACGGCAGAACCTGCAGAGGTACCTACGATGCGATCGGCCGTGGTCAGATCGACGCCAGCAGTCGCCAGCGCGTCAAGGACACCAAGTTCCCAAGCGATCCCCGCAACACCACCGCCACCGAGCACCAATGCTTTCGGCATCAGCCACACCTCCGAAGAACTGTTACGCGACGGAGGCGACCCACACGGGGCCGCCTCCGACACACGTCATGACCTCGTCTCAGCCCAACGGGTTAAGTGAGGAACCAACTGCCCACATGGCGAAGAACTGAGCGTTCGCGCCATAGGCCTGAGCGATTGCCAGGTTGGCGCCGCCAACCTGATGATCTTCAGCAAGTCCACGGACCTGCAGTGCTGCTTCAGCGAACCGCAACAGACCGGATGCACCGATCGGGTTCGACGAAAGCACGCCACCAGACATGTTCACGGGGAAGTCGCCATCGAGTGCTGTTGCCCCCGATTGAGTCATCTTCCAACCTTCACCGGGAGCGGCGATTTCGTGGGCTTCAAGCCACATCGGCTCGTACCACGAGAACGGCACGTAAAGTTCGGCGCAGTCGATCTGCTCACGAGGGTTGGTAATACCAACCGCCTTGTAGATCTCCTGTGCGCACGCGTGCGCTGCTTGCGGATTGACCGGGTCACGACCCGAGTACCAACCCGGCTCTGACTTCATCGCGGTGGCGAGCACCCACGCTGGAGGCTTCGATGCCGCTTTGCCGCCATCTTCATCAGTGAAGATGACTGCGCATGCGCCGTCGGACGAAGGACAGGACTCCAAGAAACGGAGCGGATCCCACATCATCGGAGATTCCTTCACCTTGTCGATGGTGATGTCGGCCAACTTGAGATGGGCATAAGGGTTCTTGGCACCGTTGAGACGGTCCTTTACCGCAACCATCCAACCGATGTCTTCAGGTGCTCCCGAGCGCTGGATATAGGACCGAATGAATGGAGCAAATGCGCCACCAGCACCGATCGATGCACCCTTACCGCCGCCGAGGGCGAACTGTGCGTTGCCCTCCGACTGCTTTTCGAAGGCCACCGACAGAACACGCTTGTGTCGGCCACTTGATACGAGGTGAGAACCGACGATTCCCGTTGAGCCACCCACTGAACCAGCGGTGTGCACTCGGAACATCGGCTTATTCACCGCACCAAGCGCATCGGCAAGGTACATCTCGGGCTTCATGACACCCTCAAAAAAGTCGGGCGCTTTACCGAGGACAACGGTGTCTATGTCGCCCCAGTCCATATTTGCGTCCTCAAGCGCGCGCTGGGCGGCTTCACGGACGAGGCCGGCCATCGAAACATCGGCGCGCTTGCGCTTGTGATGTGTCTGACCGATACCGACGATTGCTACAGGCTGATGGCTCATTGGTCACCTTCCATAACGCAGACGAGATTCTGCTGAAGGCAAGGTCCGGACGTGGTGTGAGCCAACGTGCGGTTCTTGCCATTCTTGATGATCTGATTTGCGGCTTCACCTACGCGGATGAGGCCGACGGTCATGACAGAGTGAGCCGCAAGCGCACCACCGGAGGGGTTGACCTCCGTAGAAGCGTCGAGACCCAGCGATTCACGAAGAATCAACTCTTGGAAACTGAATGGCGCATGGATTTCAGCAACATCGATCGGGCCCTTCCCTACGCCTGCTGCCTCGGCAGCGAGGCGGGTTGAGACCGAAGTGGTGATGTCTTTCCGAACAGTCGGCAAGTGCGCCTCGATGCGATGATCGATACCTGTGATCCACGCCGGACGCTCACACAAGTCGTAGGCACGCTTACCGCGAGCAAGGATGACAGCTGCAGCCTGATCAGTTGTCGGCGGCAGGTCGTGACGACGCAACGGGTTGCGCACGTAATCAGCAGCGAGCAGTTCGTCGACTGAATAGTCACCCTTCACCTGTGCAAACGGGTTCGACTTGGCGTTGGCCCGGTTTCTAGCTACGACCTCAGCAAAGTCTCGTTCGGTGGCCTTGCCGGAATCAATGAGCGCACGTGCCTGCAGCGCGGCCAAGGTCCAAGTGTCGGTGCCTAACGGGGTGAGGTAGTACGGGTCGAACTCCACCGTAAACAAGGTCGATGGATCGGAGTTGGAGTTCTTTCCAACGCCGACGGCCATTGCGATGTCAATGTCGCCCTGAAGGAGTCGAACGTAGGCCTCGTACATCGCGAACGCGCCGTCCATCTCGACGTGCGACTCATTGATTGCAGGAACCATGCCGTAGGCGTCGGTGTTCTGCACAAATGAGAATCCCTGGCCCGACAAGTAATCGCAAGAACCTGAAACGGTGAAGCCGATCTCTGACTTATCGATTCCGACCTGCGCAATCACCTCGCGGGTGGAGCGCAAAACCAAGTCCGATTCAGTCAGGTTCGTTCGCCTTTCGGGAGGCAACTGCGCAAACCCAACGATTGCGATGTCATTTTCAGTAGGTGCCATCACATCATCCGATCCAAGTAGCGAGCAGCCGGTTCATCCGGCTCACCAGTGGTACGCCAGCCGACGATGATGTCGCCACCGCTTCCTCGGCTGCGGTTGTCGATATCTGCTGCGGAACGCTCGTTCTCGGGCGCCCAGACAACTTCAACGTGAATGCCAACGCGGATTTCGCTCACCGGAACATCGAGAATTTCCTGCTGAGCGATAACGGCATCAGCGCCGTCGAGCAGGATCGAGCAACGAGCGAACGGCTCGGTCTCGGTCTGACCGGGATACGGCGTCGGTGTCACGATCGTGAAGTTCGAGACCACACCGCGACCTGGAACCTCAACAATGTGGCTCTCATCAAGTTCGATTGCGCAGACGCTGCACATGCCTCGTGGCCCCACGATTGTTCGGTCGCACTGCGGACACTTCTGCCCGATGATGCGACCTTCCATGAGGGCCTTTGCCCACATAATCGTGGTGGGAGATGCGTTGTCGACATATTGGAGGTCGCAATACGCGTCCATTTCCGTGATGTCGTTTTCTTCAGGTGCTACGAACGGCTCGCCAGCACCTTCGCTGGGCGAAGGATCCGCAGCAGGAACGAACGCGATGATGTCGTCGATTCGTCCGACGCGATCAGCGGGAGCCTTGAGCTTTGCTTCGACGCGCATTCCTGCGGCCATCGCACTCTCGGAACCGGTATCGACCAAATGAAGCATTGGGGTATCGGCGCCATCAAGAGTGATGAACGCGAAACCAAAGGCGTGATCGAGGGGGTGCAGGTTGGTCGGTTCGGGAACCCACGTCCACGTGGACACGGTGCCTTTCGGTCCAACTCGAACCCAATCGGTACCGCTATCAGCCGCGGTATCGGGGTCGTATTCGAGCGGTGGAGCAATGACCCGACCACCGGTGCGCACACCAATGATCTGGCCCTGTGCCAGCGCCGAACTAAACGTGCTGAGCGTCGAACCCAACGTCCGTGTGAATGGGAACGTCAGGTTGAAGACAAACTCTTGGACAGTGTCAGCCATCTTCTTCCTTTCCTGTTTTTCAGGCTTTCGAGACATCAATCGAAATGATCAACGTCGTTTAAAAACTGGTTTGCGCTTTTCCGCGAACGCTTTCGGACCTTCCTTGGCGTCTTCGGATTGAAACACCTGCCATCCGTAGGTGAACTCATGGTCGAGCGCTTCGCGCTCGGTCATGCCTTCGGTCTCACGCAGGGTGCGAAGCACTGCTTCGACCGCGATCGGTCCGTTGTCGGCAATTTGCGCCGCGATTTCTTTCGCCTTGACTAACGCCTGGCCATCGGGAACGACATGACCGATAAGCCCGTATTGGAGAGCTTCGTCGGCCGTTAATTCACGACCAGCAAGGAGCACTTCAGCGGCGATTGTGTAAGGAATCTGTCGGCGCAAACGAACTGCCGAACCGGCCATCGGATAGAGCGACCGCTTGACTTCACTCACTGCGAATCGAGCGCCCTTACCCGCAACGCGGATATCGGTGCCTTGCAAGAGTTCGGTTCCGCCAGCAAAGGCAATGCCTTCCACCGCAGCAATCAACGGTTTCTTTGGCTGGTAGTCGCGCAATAAGCACTTCCACATGAGATTTGGATCTTCAGCAAGGCGAGCGACGGTATCGATCTCGGTGTCGGCATCGGGTCCGGCGTCACCAGCCATTGCTTTGAGGTCAGCTCCGGAAGAGAAGTTGCCGTCGGCGCCCGTAAGGATGATGGCGCGCACATCATCGTCGGCATCAGCCTCGACCATTGCGTCGTACATGCGCATCAACATCGCACCGGAGAGAGCATTCAGACGCTTTGGGCGATTCATTGTCATGACGAGCACGTGACCTTCGCGCTCAATAATTGCGTCAGGCATGGTCCTCCTCGTCACGGCAGCGGTAGTCGCTCGGCGGAGACCAACCCGCGGATCTCTCCGCAGTCCGATGCCCCCCGATCGGTGTCGCAACCCTAGAGGTACTTAACACTGCTGAGCAACCTGTTCGGGCGATTTTTCTCACCGCCCGGAATGCGCTCCGCCGCGACAAAAGGGCGACTCAGGTGTAGAAGGGATTGTCTCCGGCGTTGTGATCGGTGACGTCGACAACATCGGTGACTTCAGGAATCGACTCGTAGATCGAAGCAGTAATGCCGTCGCGCAATGTGGCCGCGCTCATGGCGCACCCCTGACATCCGCCACCCATCGTCAAAAAGACCGTTGTGTCGTCCACGCCCACAAGCGCTGCGAAACCACCATGTTGGGCCAATCCCGGGTTGATGACCTCTTCAAGGAGTTGGGTGACCTTGTCGGGGATGTCGCCGGTGAGTTCGATATCGCGACCTTCGAGCGGATTCACTGGCGCTGGACGATTCGGGTTCTTAATCACGAACCCGCCCTGGCTCGACGCACGAGGAAGATCGAGCACTGCTCCGCGCATTGTGTCAATGCTGTTCGCAGCAACCACGACGCTCAATCCGCCTTGAACCGAGAGATCGTCTTCGGCATCAAGTTCGGAGATGGTCGCCCACCCGAGGTCGTAGGTGTAGTCGACGCCGGCCGAACCCGTGATCTCGACCCGAAGGCAGATGGAGCCAGGGTCTTCCTCGGTATCGCGAATTTCCAGAACACGGCCGAGTGCATCGGGAGCAACGGTGAGAACGAACTCGCCCGTTGCGACTGCCTCGTCGGTCGCGCCTAATGAACTTTCAGACATCAGAACCTCTGCGGGAGAACTGCCGGGTGATCCCAGCACCGAAGGAAACGTTACCGGCCCCAGCCCCTGACCCCTCGGTTGAGCCAAAAGTTGATGAATCAGCAGCGACTATGGCTAGGAGATGTACGAACCGCGGCCAAATGCGACTGCGAATGCCAACATTGTTGCCAACGACAGCGGCAGAATCACCAATCGCAATTTGGGACGTGCTACGAGAAGTTCCGCAGCCACCACGATGCACGGAAACGCTCCGAGTAGATAGCGGCCACCACCGAAGAAGTCCTTCGTGCCTAATAACGGCAATGCAATGAGCCCAAGTGAGTAGGCGGCATAGGCCCAACCAAATCGGCGCTTCACCCGAGGAATAAGGAAAAGAGCGCCAAGCACGACGAGTCCATGTGTGACATGGCCAATCGTCGACCAGGCAAAGGGACGGTGCTGAAGTTCTTCGATCAGACGGAACTTCAACCAGGTGGATGGACCAGCCCCCTGATCCCAGCCTTTGCTGGCTTCGATGGCGACAAACAACAAAGGGTCACCGAACTTGACCCAAAGAAATGCACACCAACCGCCAACGCCGAGCCATGAGAGAAAAATCGGTGCGTCAGATCGCGTAAGCGATCGAAGATTGAACAATTGACGAACTCCAACCGCACCACCGGCAAGGTTTCGGCGCTCAATGACGCGCAGCACGAGAGCGACAGCCACGACGAGACCCGCCGGCCGTCCCGCTGTCGCCAAGATGCCCACGAGACCAGCCCAGAAGTACCGATCGCGTTCAACGAGATAAAACGCGCCAATCGCCGTCGCGACAAAAAGTGCATCGGAATAGACGACACCGTAGAGATACCAGCTGTAGGGAAAGACGCAGAGAAGCATTACTGCAGCGAATGCAACTGCCGGTGACACAAAAAGCTTGGCCCACTTCCGCAGCACAACCATGACAACTGCACCACTCACGACCGTGATGACGGTTCCAGCGATGTAGATCGTTGGGAAAGCCCAACTCAAGAGTCGGATCACGATCGGATACGTCGGCCAAAACGCGACAGATGACTGCACTCCCGGGAAATAGACGTATCCCTCTCGAGCAATTGTGCGGTACCACTCAGCATCCCAACGGGCGAAGCCGCCAAACCAAACATCGCCTATTCCTTCACGCACCGGAAAGAAGGGGTCATGGGCTAAATGATTGTTACCAAACCAAATCGCAATCCAAACAAGAACGCCGATCGACGCGAAAACCGCCAACGGCGTCCACCACCTGTCCATCCAGGTCGGCGTTTTATCAGTTGGCGACTTCGCAAGGGCGCCTCGGTCCCGAAAACGCGAAACAAGCCGACGCCGGGACGGCTCCGAAGGAGCGAGTGTGGTGGTCGAGTTCTCAGACATTGTTTTGGGCGATCCATCCCCCCGATGGGCCACGTCAAACGCTAGTCGCAGTGTCGCCTTCACCGACAGAGGAACGGACGTCGGCTCATGCGCCGTAACCTCAGGCCAATGATCTGTGTTGATGTCGACCGAGTGACCATGACCCGTCCCGGGAGGCCGCTCTTCACCGACGTGTCCCTCACACTTTCAACGGGCGACCGGCTCGGCATCGTCGGGCTCAATGGAACCGGCAAATCCACGCTGTTGTCCGTTCTCACTGGAGAGGTCGAGCCGGAATCTGGAGCGGTACGACGAGGACGCGGAGTTCAGATCGCCACGCTCTCCCAGCGACCTGAACTCCCCAGTGGAACCGTGCTCGCTGCCGTCGAAGCTGTCGCCGAACGCGATTGGGAGGCTGCCGCGGTTCTCGACCATCTCGGCATAGCGTCACTCATCGACGCCGATACCGGTCGTCTCTCGGGCGGACAAGCAAAACGAGTCGCTCTCGCGCGTGCACTCGTCGCTCCAAGCGACCTGCTCGTTCTCGACGAGCCCACCAACCATCTCGACATCGATGCCATTGCGTGGCTTGAAGATCGCCTCGATAGCTACCGAGGCGGCCTCATACTTGTCACTCACGATCGTCACGTACTTGATCGAGTCACCACTCGCGTTCTCGAGCTAGACCGTGGTCGTTCCTATCTTCACGACGGCGGCTATAGCAGCTATCTCGAAGGGCGGGCACTTCGCGAAGAGCAAGCCGTCTCACAAGAGTCAACGCGTAAGAACCTTGCCCGAAAAGAATTGGCTTGGCTTCGCCGCGGCGCTCCCGCAAGAACAAGCAAACCAAAAGCACGAATTGAAGCTGCAACTACCCTCGTTGAAACACGTGCTGAACCCGCAGCCCGATCAGGAATTCCCGATCTTTATTTGGGCACCCCGCGCCTTGGCGACAAGGTGGCCGAGATTACCGATGTCTCATTCGGTTACGAAGGCGCGGCGCCGCTGTTCAGCAATATTGAATTAATGCTCGATAACCGTGAACGCCTCGGATTGATCGGGCCCAACGGTGCCGGTAAATCCACGCTGCTTGATCTCATAGCCGGTCGACGCTCCCCGACTTCGGGAACGATCGACACTGGTTCCACCGTGCGCATCGGTTATTACGACCAGATCGGTGTCGAACTCGATCCGCGTCAGCGTGTTCGCGAAGCGATCACCGGTGGCCGTCGAGAACCCGATTGGCAAGACTCTGCACTTCTTGAATCGTTCTGGTTCGACGGCGACGCGCAATGGGCTCCGATTGAACTTCTCTCCGGCGGGGAACGACGCCGCCTACAACTTCTTCTCGTACTTGCGCAGAAACCCAATGTCCTCCTGCTCGATGAGCCCACAAACGATCTCGATCTCGACACCCTCCGAGTCCTTGAGGAATTTCTCGACGACTGGCCTGGGGCATTAATCGTTGTCAGTCATGACCGTGCATTTCTTGAACGAACAGTTGCTGACGTGATCATCATGGATGGACACTCCACTCCATCACGCAGACCAGGTGGCTATGCAGCGTGGGAAGAAAAACGTCGTTCCTCAATGGTCCGAGGTCGAATCGCCGATCCAGGAAAATCTGCGAGCAAAACATCGAATCGACCAAAATCAGCTGGAGCGACAACAGCCCCTACGAGCGAAAAACCGACTCGCTCGCCGAGCACCCTTCGCTTCTTGATTAAGGATCTCGAGAAAGAGATCAAGCGTCTCACCAAGACCAAAGACCGACTCGAGACAAAAGTCGCTGAACTGGCAACTTCCGGCAATCACGTCGATCTGACCACTTCCGGCGCTGAACTGACCTCTGTGATCGCCGCACTCGAAGCGGCAGAAGAACAGTGGTTGCAACTGACCGAAGAGGCCGAACGGGCGTCGAACTGACACCACGCCCATCACCGGTAGATTCGTAGGCCGTGACCGACGTCGAGACCCCCACCGAGGCGCTGCTAGATCTGCGGCGAGCTCGACGACATAACCGACTTTCCGAAGTCCACTGGATCGACGCGCTCTACCGGGTCTACATGGTTGGACTCGCTGCGGTGATTTTCATCATGTTTGCTGTCAGTCAACTTCCAAACGATCGCCTCACGAATGAAGAGGCCTTGCAGTTCGCCAATGAAGCACCAATGTGGCTTGGCCTTGGTTTCGCGATTGCCATCGGAATCGGATTGCGATCGGGCGGCCGCGGCGGACCACTCGTGCTCGAGGCTCCCGTCGTGATGCATGAACTCAATGCTCCAGTGTCGCGTGCATCTGTGGTTCGCCGGCCAGCCATCAAGCAACTTCGTTTCATGGCGTTCGCCGGCGCAGTTATTGGCGCCATCATCGGAGAAGTCGCCGCACAACGACTTCCGGTAAATCCTGCAGTAGCGATCGCATGTGGCGCGTTGGCATTCGCTCTCGCTGGAATGTTGGCATCGGCAACCGCCCTCGCAGCGTCAGGCCGTCGCCTCCGTTGGTGGCCCGCGAATTTCCTTGCTGCAGTCATCATTGGTTGGTCGGTTCTCGATGTCCTCGGGAAACGAACCACTTCGCCATTCACGCTTCTCGCTGACATCGCGTTCTGGCCCATCGAATTCCGGGCACTTGCCCTCTTCAGCGTCGTTCTTGTGGGAGTCGCGGTGTGGCTTGGCCTTTCGCGCATCGGCGACCTCTCGATCGAACATGCGCTGCGTCGCGCCGGACTCGTTTCACAGTTGCGATTCGCAGTGACTCTTCAGGATGTTCGAACCGTTGTCCTTCTTCGCCGTCAGTTGTCGCAAGAAAACGCCCGACTTCGTCCGTGGATCCGAATTGGAAGGTTGAAGCGCAAGAGTTTCATCCCTCCCACTTGGAAACGTGATTGGCAGAGTTACTTGCGCTTCCCGTTCCCCCGCCTTCTTCGCATGGCAATGCTCGGAGCAGTCGCAGGCCTCTCGCTCGGCGCTCTCTGGCGCGGCACGATCCCGATGATCATCGTTGCCGGCCTTGCGCTCTATCTCGTTGCGTACGACGCGTCCGAACCAACGGCGCAAGAAGTCGACCACCCCACCCGTTGGGAGAGTTTTCCTGACGCTCCGGGCGTACTGATTCTCCAGCACATCGCTGCGGCGTTCGTCGTCATGGCATTTATCTGTCTCATCGCTGCCGCCGCCGCAACACTCCTCGTGCCATTCGCAGTCGTGTGGAAGTTGGCGCTCATCATGTTCGTGCCCGTCGCACTTGCTTCTGCTGTCTCGGCCATGATCAGCACGGCCCAAGGTGCACCCGACATGGCCGGACTCGCAGGCCTTGGCCCCGACGTCATGGGGTGGCTCATGATCGCTCGACTCATCATTCCGCCAGCGATCACCATCATCGCTCTCCTCCCATTGCTCAGCGCGGGGTCCGATCCCAACGCCATCAACACCACCAAAGTCGGCAATGCAACGGTGTACTCACTGTTCGCCGTCGGCGGTGCCATCCTCTATCTGCGCACACGGAAGCCGAAGCACCTGTGACCTCACCATTCGCATTACCCAAACAACCACCCACACCGGCCACCGAGCCGCGTCTGAAACCCGATGCTGCATTGCAGACCCTCGACCTGTCGAAGGACTACGGCGATGGCATGGGTCTCATGAGCGAACTCGATCTCGTCATCAACAAGGGCGAGCTCGTCATGCTCGTCGGACCCAACGGTGCCGGTAAGTCAACATTCCTTGGTCTTGCCGCCGGCATGCTCGAACCCTCCAACGGTTGGGCGTTTATTGCCGGCAGCCCTGCTGGCACAGTTCCGGCCCGTGCCGCGCTTTCGTACCTTCCCGACAATCCAGTTCTCTACGACGACCTCAGCCTCAGCGAACACATCGAGTACGTCGCCCGCCTACACAAGACAGTCGATTGGCAGGACTACGCCGACGATCTTGTCGACATGTTTGGTCTCGGCGATCGAATTGACGATCTTCCATCGCGATTTAGCCGAGGCTTGAAGCAGAAGACTGGCCTTGTTCTCGGGCTCATTCGACCATTCACTGTGATGCTCGTCGACGAACCGTTCGTCGGACTCGATACCCCCGGTCAAGAAACGCTCGTCGAGATCATGACCGACGTCGTCGCCCAGGGTGCTTCGATCATCTGCTCGACCCACCAACTCGATCTGGTTCCGAGCGCAAACCGCTGCGTCGGGCTGCGCGATGGCGAACTGGCCTACGACGGTCCTGCAACTGCAGCAAAGATTCGCGAACTCGTCGGCGGCGAATAACCAGTGGCTGAAACGCCGTACCGCAAGGGCATTCTCTCGGAGCCGCTTGATCTCGATGGCGGTACGCCACGGTCGCGACAAAAGCCACCGACTATTGCGGCGACTCCGGGGCTCGAAGTTGAAGTTCGCGGCACCCATTTATGGGGAGTTGTCATTGAATGCGATTCAGCATTCATCACACTCCGCGATCGCCAAGGACGCGATCACAAGGTGCGTTTACGTGACGGCGCGTTTGACGTAAAGGGACGTCAGGTCTCACTGGTCCGCCCAAAGCCGTCATCAACTGCGGAAGCAACGCGAACTGCGTCGGGGTCAGTCGCAGTTCCATCTGCACCGGCTCGCATGGCAAGAGCGAGCCGACTTCTTGTTGAAGGTGTGCACGACGCTGAACTCGTGGAAAAGGTGTGGGGCGATGACTTGCGCGTAGAGGGCGTTGTGGTGGAACTCCTTGATGGTGCCGACAATCTCCAAGAGATCGTGCGCTCGTTCGGCCCCAGAAGCGGCCGACGACTCGGCGTGCTACTCGATCATCTCGTCGATAATTCCAAAGAAACCCGCATCTCGGCTGGTGTTGATCACCCCGACGTGCTTGTGACGGGCCATCCCTATGTCGATATCTGGGCTGCGGTGAAACCCTCTGTCGTGGGAATCGCGGCCTGGCCCGACATTCCTAAAGGTCAACCATGGAAAGAAGGGATCTGCGCGGCTCTTGGCGTCGATGATCCCCGTCTTTTCTGGAAAAAGATTCTCAACTCCGTGTCGAGCTATTCCGACCTGCAACCACCACTCGTTGGTGCAGTCGAACAATTAATCGACTTCGTCACCGAACCTTCATAACCATACGTCGCCGTGGCGGGTGAGAAAACCGACGACTGCATCGGTGAAGGCGTCGTTGCGATCGCCGGCGACCATGTGCCCGGCTCCGGAAACATCAACGAACTCGACTGACGGAAATCGATCGCAAAACCGTTGTGCACCTTCGGCGCTTACGAGATCGCTGACTCGACCGCGTACCAACATCAGGGGAATGCCATCGTCAGCAATTCGAGCAACCGCAGCATGCAGACGATCGATATCGGTCACCTCCGAAGGACCCATGTCAGCAATGCCCCCGCCGCCACCAGCAAACGCTGGATCCCAGTGCCAATACCAACGGCCATCACGCTCTCGAACGTTCTTGCGCAACCCTTCAAGATTTGAGGGTCTCGGTCGATGGGGGTTGTATGCCGCTATCGCATCGGCGACTTCGTCCAACGAGGAAAAGCCCTCTTTCGCTTTCGCCGACATGAACTCGGCAACGCGATGAGAACCGGCTGATTCCATCTCCGGAATGATGTCGACCAGCACCACCCCACGTGCGATGCCCGGATGAAGTTCTCCGGCAAGCAACATTGCGGTGAAACCACCGAGCGACGCTCCGATAATGAAGGGAGGTTGATCGAAAGTTGAAACAACTGCGTCGACGTCACGAGCAAAGCTCACTAGCCGATAGTCGCCGCCCTCGGCCCATTCCGATTCTCCGTGCCCACGAAAATCCAACGCCACTGACTGCCAACCTTGGTCGGCGAGCGTTGTTGCTGTGCCGGCCCAGGAATGTCGCGTCTGTCCCCCACCGTGAAGAAGCAACACCGGCGGGGCGTCGCGAGGACCTCGTTCATCGGCAATAAGGGTGATCCCATTTGCACCGGGCACTTCAATGGTCCGCATTCGCCTGACGCTACCGGTCCACCGACACGGGTAGCGTTCTCGCCATGACCGACACCTCAGTGACGTACGAACTCAATGACCGCGTCGCCCTCATCACGATCGATGACGGCAAGGCCAATGCCATTAGCCACGACATCGCGAACGGCATCCACGAAGCACTTGAACAGGCACGACGCGAGGCCGCTGCAGTCGTTCTCGCTGGTCGCCCCGGTCGATTCTCTGCTGGATTCGATCTTTCAGTGATGACATCAAGCCCTGAGGCCGCCCGCAATTTGCTTAAGGCCGGCGCCGAGATAGCAATCGAAATTCATGAATTCCCAATGCCCGTGGTGGTTGCATCCACAGGTCACGCGCTGGCCATGGGAGCGATCCTGTTAATGGCTGCTGATACGCGCATCGGAGCGGACGGCAACTACAAAATCGGGCTTAACGAAGTTGCCATTGGCATGCCGGTCCCAAAGTTCGCCGTCGAGTTAGCCAGAACATCCCTCTCGAATGCCGCTTTCACCGCTGCAGTGAATCACGCCACGGTCTACGACCCATCCGGAGCAGTTATTGCTGGCTACCTCGATCAGGTCGTCGCCGACGATGAAGTGATCTCCACCGCCCTCGCTCATGCGGCCGAACTCGCAGAGCGACTTGATCCCAATGCGTTCGCTCTCACCCGGGCGAATTGTCGCGGAGCGTCATTAGAGCTCATCCGGAGTGGGCTCACTAACGACATCGCGTCGTTTGTCGTCAAGATCCCTGACGCTTGATCAGGCTGTAGGCGAACTCTTCTTTGGTGCTGATTGCTTCACGCTTTCAGCACGACCAGGACCAACTGTCACCAACACGCTCCACCGCATCAGCGGATTTTGCTACTCAATCCCGGAGGAAGAGTCATGACCAACACCATCGTTGTGCCACTTGACGGTTCTGAGCTATCTCAGGCCGCTCTGCCGATTGCGAACGAACTCGCGGCTGCACTCGATTCTTCGATCGTGCTTCTCGCTTCGGGTTGGGGAACCACCGTCGAAGAACTCATTGGCTACCTCGACGATCAAGGCGTCTCACTCACCGTGCCGTTCAAGAGTTCCGTTGTTCCCGACACCTTCCCCGCAACAGCCATTGCTAACGCCGTCAATGCCCCCGACGACGCGATCGTCATGGGCACACATGGACGAACTGGGTTTGGCAAGGCACTACTGGGCTCTGTTTCGGAGGATGTGCTCAAGCGATCGAACAATCCAGTGCTTCTTGTTGGACCTCAGGCGAAGCCGTTTACAAGCTTCAAGGGGAGCACGATGGTCGTCACCACCGACGGTTCACCAATTTCCGCAATGGTGCTTCCGCGCGCAGCTCGTTGGGCAAAGGCCTTGGGGATGACAGTGGTCGTGCTTTCCGCTTCGGAAGCTGGAGGATCTCCCTTGGGTAGTGCCGATGCTGGCGCACTCGCGAACGCAGTGGACTCCGCTGTCGGATTTTTCGCTCGCGAAGGCATCGAATCTCGGTCCGAAACAGTCGTTGGCTCTGACGCGGCCATCGCCGTTTCAGACTGGGCAAATGCCAACGACGTTGCGCTTGTCGCCATGGCAACTCATGGACGTGGCGGACTTGCTCGGACTGCCCTTGGGAGCACGACGATGCGCACGGTGCACAACTGCCACTGCCCCGTTCTCGTGCAGAAGCCAGTCGGCTAACGCCACAGGAACTTTCCCAAACGTTCACATTCCGCTCACCAGATTTACCGCGAGTTGGTTTAGGGCCCCACAACACTTTGCTTTGTAACTGCGTTGGGCAGTCCCACCCCTCAGGAGTCAACGTGAACCCTCCCGCTGCGCGTAGCCTCACACTTGTGAATGAAGAACAGCTTTCCCTCGCCACCATCCATCCGGACCGACACCTGAGTTTTGAAGGAGCGTTTAACTTTCGCGATCTCGGTGGTTATGTAACGACTGATGGTCGCATGGTCAAGTGGCGCACACTGTTTCGCGCCGATGCCGTGCACCGTCTCCCCGACGCCGAACTCGATCAACTCGCCGCGATCGGCCTGAAGACCGTCATTGATCTTCGAACTGGTTCCGAGGTTGAGCATGGCCATCTCCACGACCCTGAGCGCGGAATTCAACACGTACATCTTGATGTCCTCGGCGAAGTATGGAAGCCGCTCGATCTCGATGAAAACGCCGACGCACGCGTCGTACTCAGCGACCTTTATGTCCACATGCTCGACATAGGTGCTCCCGCACTTTCCCAAGCATTCCGAACGCTGGCGGACGCCGACAATCTTCCTGCGGTCTTTCACTGTGCAGCAGGAAAGGACCGCACCGGAGTCCTCGCCGCCATGGTGCTCTCAACCATCGGCGTCGCCGATCATGTGATCGTTGCCGATTACGCAATTTCCGGAGCAAATATGGCCGAACTCGTAGAGCGCCTCAAACGGGATCGTCCCGAAGCACTCACCGCAATGAACGAACAGCCATCGGCATATTTGGCCGCACCGCCCGAGGCCATGAAGCGACTTCTTGCTCACGTCAACGCTGAATACGGATCGATGACTGGTTATGTGAACAGCATCGGCATTTCAACCGACGTCATCGATTCACTCGCAGCAAGCCTTCTCGACTCAGAAGAGAATTAGCGGCGTTTGCGTCGAAGAAGAAGCACGGCGACCAGTGCAATGGTTGCTGCAATAACTGCGATCGCAATTTTTGATCGATTGTCGCTTGTTGGCCGAACAACAGGGGGACTCGGCTGACGAGGGACATCGGCTGTAACTCGCGGTGCAGCGTCGATAACGCTCTCTTCGGCGATTGGGTTGACAGCACCGTCGGTGTCGGCGGCGTTCACAACAGCATCGCCGCGAGCCTTCGTGTCGCTATCGACACCTTCAGGAATAAGCCTTGAAGGGGGCATAGCGTCGAGGAAAGCATCGACCGGTGCAGGACGATCGGTAGCAGGTGCCGGGCGATTCCGTGTTCGCTGCGGGTCATACGCTGGCATCGGATCCTCCAATGGGTTCAGTGGACGCTGATGGCGCTGGTGCAACCACCCTCCCCCCAGACCCTGTCATTTCTGGCACGACGGAATCAAGCAGAGTGTCGAATTCCTGAGCCGCATCGCTGGCTCCTTGACGGTTTCCGAGACCATGGATCGGCAATGACTGCGCCGAGGCCTCGGCAACCGCGGCCCGCATATGCACGGGAGCGAAAACTTGGCTGCCGTATTGCTCGAGCAACATCGTGTGCCAGTAATGCGCATCACGAGTTCGGCCGAGCCGATTCACGGCAATGCCAGCGACTTCAGGACGACCATTGCGTCGCGCCGCAATTCTCGAAATGGTGAGCTGCACATTGGCCACGCCGTCGGAGGCCCATGCACCGGGTTCGGTCACGATGAGGGCGCGATCAGCAGCAAAGAGACCGTTGATCGTGAGCAGGCCAAGCGACGGCGGACAATCGATCACAACAAGGTCGTAGTCGTTTCCTTCGAGCGCGAGTTGCAGTCGGTCCTGGGCGCCGACTGGGTCATTCGCCAGTTGCGGTTCTCGAGCCGAAAGCGCAGGAGTGCTGGCAAGCAGATCTGGGGCCATTCCGCTTTCAAGCACCCACGCCGTTGGCACAGCCAGTGAACTGGCCGAACCGGGACGATCGGTCTCAAGCGCAAGATCGACAGTGGTCGCGGGCTCCCAAACGCCGAGTCCTGACGTGGCATTGGCCTGAGGGTCGAGATCAACGACGAGGACCCGTTTCCCCCGCTGAGCGGCGGCAGAAGCGAGGCCAAGGGTGACGGTGGTTTTGCCCACCCCGCCCTTCTGGTTCACGACAGCGACGATTGGCATAGCCCAACGCTACGCGGCAGGCCCCTCCAACCGGGCGATACCGGACTCAAAAAGGCCTGTTTCGAGAGGTGAATGATGCTGATTTCGGTGATAAGAGAGTGCATGACCATCATCGAAGGCCAGCCGGTTCCCGAGTTCTCACTCCCCGACCAGGACGGCACCACCATCACATCGGCTCAACTCCGCGGAAGTTGGGCGGTCATCTACTTCTACCCAAAGGATGACACCCCAGGCTGCACCGCCGAGTCATGTTCATTCCGCGACAACTTCGAAGCCTTCACTGACGCCGGGGCAAAGGTCATCGGCGTTAGTTCCGATTCCGTGGAATCACATAAAGCATTCGCACAGAAGCACAACCTTCCGTTCACGTTGCTCGCCGATACCAAAAGCGAAGTTCGCAAGCAGTTTGGCGTTAGCAAGACGCTCGGCCTTTTGCCGGGACGCGTCACCTACGTAGTCGACCCCAATGGCATCGTGCGCAAAGTTTTCTCTTCGCAATTCAAGCCAAAGAAGCACATCGACGAAGCGCTTGCGGTAATCGGCTCTACATCACCGAACTAATTGTCGGAAACGTCACGAGTCACCGACAGCAATCGTGATGGTTCTCAAGGTTTCGTTGAATAACGCGTGGGATCGCTGATCCCAGCATCAGCAAATCCACGAGCACGCAGAAGACATGCGTCGCAGTGCCCACATGATCCGCCATCGTCAGTGGGGTCATAACACGACAGCGTGACGCTGTAGTCGACCCCGAGTTCGAGACCTCGCAGGATGATTTGCGCTTTCGTGAGGTCAATTAATGGAGTCCGAATACGGAGGCGACCACCTTCGACGGCTTCGCGGGTCGCGAGATTCGCCATTGCCTCAAATGCTTCGATGAACTCCGGGCGACAATCGGGGTATCCCGAGTAGTCGACCGCATTCACTCCGATAAAGACATCGTGCGAGCCGCGAGTTTCGGCAACCGCTGTCGCAAAACTCAAAAAGATCGTATTGCGAGCAGGCACGTAGGTGACGGGAACTGAATCTGCAGTTAACTCATCAACCGACTCGTGTTTCGGAATTTCTATCGAATCATCGACCAATGCTGAGCCACCAAAGGCGGCGAGGTCGATATCGACGATTAGATGTTCGACGCTTGCGGCGTTCGCTATAACTGCGGCGCATTCAAGTTCATTGGTATGTCGCTGTCCGTAGCGAAAACTTAAGGCGATCACTTCGAAACCGTCACCCTGAGCGATGGCCAGACAGGTTGTGGAATCGAGTCCGCCCGACAGCAGAACAATCGCCGTCGGTTTGCTCACAGAACGCCTTCCCAAACCCCACGTTCCGCCGACATCGGATCGGAGAGAAGTTCCCTGACTACATCGAAACGTTGCGTCGGACGCGACTCACTGTTCCATGCCTGCCAGCCAGGATCGCCGTTGCGTGCAAACGAAAGCCACGCTTCCTGCATTGCCGCTGACAACTCCCACAAGTCATCGCTCACTGGACCACCAAGAAACAGTTCTGCCCCTTGGTTATCGAGCACCCCAAAGACAAAGGGGATCTCGAGCGCGTGACATGACTTCACAACACCACCGAAGGCCGGCGTTCCCCAGGTAAAGAGGTACTGCCAGGTTGGCGATTTCGCCGCCCCGCGAGCTTCGACGAGACGAATCGCTGGAATCCGAAACGAGCCATCGGTGAGCACTGCATTCCAAAGTTCATCCGCCGAGACATCGGGGCGATCGGAGGCGTACACATCACGCACCCGATGTCCGGACCCAAAGATGCCCTCAAGACGCTCCATCAAAAGGGAGTCGTCGAGACCGCCGGGGCTCATAAGTGCAAAAAGATTCCATTCGTTGAGATTGGTACCCGTCAGAAACGGAACGTCGACTGCGTCGCCATTCGCCACAGCAACGAGTGGATCTTGAGGCAGATACGTGCCGTCGATAATCGGCTGAAAGGCCATCGCGAGCGCAAAACTGGTGGGTCCCCCCAAACCCGATGGATCGTCGGACAACTTTGCTTCAACCTTCGTCGCCGCTTTTGCGATGTCTTCTGCAGATGCTCGCAACAGACCATCGATATCTGCGACACCGAGTTTCTCCATGAAATCTTCGGTCATCGCCGCGCCCATCGCAGGGGTAAAGACGTTGTGTGCTGCGCCACTTTGAGCGATTGCCTTCTGGAAGAGCCCGCTCGCGGCGGGAAGGGCGAGAAGCGTCGAGATGCTCATCGCTCCTGCTGACTCTCCGAAGATGGTGACGTTATTTGGATCACCACCAAACGCGATGATGTTGTCTCGCACCCACGCAAGCGCAGCTACTTGATCAAGCAATCCATTCACACCACTCGAGCGATACCGATCATCGAGATCGCCGAGCCAAAGAAAACCAAGCGCGCCAAGTCGGTAGTTGAGAGAGACAACGACAACGTCGCCAAGGGTTGCTAACGACGTTCCGTCATACCAAGGCGTCGATGAAGATCCGTTAGTGAAAGCGCCGCCGTGAATCCACACCATCACAGGACGAGCCGCATCGTCGCATGCCGGCGTCGTCACATTGAGAAAGAGGCAGTCTTCGCTTGAGTCAAGGGCCGCATCACCTAAGAGCGCGGTGATGCCTCCTGATTCTTGAACCGACATTGACCCGAACTTGGTTGCGTCTCGAACTCCATCCCATGATTCCGGAGGCGCCGGCGCCAGGAAGCGGCGCTCGCCGACAGGTGGGGCGGCATAGGGAATCCCTCGAAACTGAACGACTCCGCCGAGCTCAAGGCCCTGCAACAAGCCCTGCCCGATGGTGACCGACGTGGAACTCATAGGTACTCCCCCAGCCGAGTGGACGAGGACACGCTACCGGCCACGAGTCTGCATCGGTCGGCGCCCAGTGAGGGAGCCAGCACCTTTGGCCCCTAACGTTCAGTGCCGTGACACCGCTGCGAAGGACCCTCCGGCTAATCGTTCCCCTCGGACTCATCGCTGCAATCATCGCCCTTTTCCAAAATTTTCGCTCGCAAAGATCTTCGAGCGGCCCGGTGCAGAACGGTGCACGAGGCGCCCGCAATCTTCGCCTTGCTCTTCTCGGAGCAAAAACGGGTGGCGCTTACGCTCGCCATCGCGCCCACCGAGTCTTCACCGATGCTGGCAAGCGTCAGGAACTTGATCTTGCTTTCGAATTGAAGACCACCCAACAGGTTGCTGAAGCGCTTGGTCAGATGAAGGGCGCGCTCATGAAGGTCGGTCAGATGGCCAGTTACATCGACCAAGGGTTGCCCGAACATGTCCGCAGCGCTCTTGCTGACCTCCAACAAAACGCGCCACCAATGAGCGCCGAACTTGCTGCTCAAGTGATCTACGAAGAACTCGGTAAGCACCCGGACGAACTGTTTGCCACGTGGGACCCAGCGCCCATTGCATCTGCGTCCATCGGCCAAGTGCATCGCGCACTTACACATGAAGGTCAAGCAGTTGCTGTGAAGGTGCAATATCCCGGCGTTGCCGAAGCAGTGGCTTCTGACCTTAACAACGCCGGTTTTATTTTTGCAGGTCTGGGGGTGCTCTTCCCGGGGCTCGACCACAAAGCACTTGTCGCTGAACTGCGTGAGCGAGTCGTTGAGGAACTTGATTACGAAATTGAAGCGGCTAATCAGCGAGCGTTCGCTCGATACTACGACGGACATCCGACAATTCATATCCCGCATGTCCTTGATCTCTACTCAAGCCGTCGCGTCCTCACTACCGAACTTTCTGATGGCGTCCGTTGGGAAGAACTCATGACGTGGAGCCAGAAAGAAAAAGACCTGGCTGCCGAAACGCTGTATCGCTTCGCGTTCGGCGGTTTGTATCGACTCGCGGCATTTAACGGCGATCCTCATCCCGGCAACTACTTGTTCCACTCAGGCGGGCGAGTCACGTTCCTTGACTTCGGCCTGGTCAAGTACTTTACCGCTGCCGAACTCGGCGAGTTTGGCGAAATGATCCAACACATGGTGATCGATCACGATGCCGCAGCATTCCGCTCAACCATCGAGCGTCTCGGGCTTCTTCCCGCCGGACTCGACGTCAGTGACGCCGACGTCATCGATTACCTCGGCCACTTTTACGAGTTCGTCGCGGTTGAAGGCAACTTCACCATCACTCCCGACTACGCATCTGAAACCGTGCGCCGCTTCTTCGACACCAGCGGCCCCTATGCCGTCATGCAGAAGGCCGCGAACCTCCCCGGAAGCTTCGTGATCATTCAGCGCATCAGCCTCGGCCTCTATGCGATTCTCGGCGAACTCCATGCGACCGGTGACTGGCGCAAGATTGCCGAGGAACTTTGGCCGTTCGTCGATGGCCCTCCATCAACGCCCATGGCCCTCGAAATCGATGCTTGGCGACGTCTTCGCCACCCCGATGCCAAGGGTGCGATGCTGTCACGGTGACACCTGACGACCAGACGTCCCTGACCAGTGCCCATGATCGCTGGGTCGACCGAGACGCCGCCGTTGTTTGGCATGGCTTCACTCAGATGTCGACCTATGCCACAAATCGGCCCGTCATCGTGGACTACGCCGAAGGACGCGAACTCGTCGACGTTGACGGAACCCGCTACCTCGATGCGATTTCCTCGTTGTGGGTGACGACGCTTGGCCACCGAGTACCGGAACTCGATGCGGCCGCTCGCGAACAACTCGACCGAGTTGCTCACACCACGATGTTGGGCAACGGAAACCGCATCACGATCGAATTAGCAGAAGCCCTCGCTCCTCGTGTGCCGGTCAGCGAACCACATTTTCTCTTTGCCTCCGATGGCGCGGCTGCGGTTGAGCAAGCAATCAAAATCGCGTTTCAGTACTGGACAAATCAGGGCATCACCTCCAGAACTCGGTATCTCGCTCTCGGCGGGGCTTACCACGGCGACACCATCGGGGCTATCTCGATCGGCGCCGGTGGATTCGGAACCGACGTATTCGATCCGCTGCGCTTCAACGTTCTACGCGCTCCTGGCTATGACGATCTCGGCTGGGCCGATACTGCCGTTGCGATGATCGCCACCCGTGCACACGAGCTCGCCGCCGTTGTCATTGAGCCTCTCGTCCAAGGCGCCGCGGGCATGTGGGTCACTGACCCTGAATCCGTCGAACGCGTTGGCGATGCATGCCGTGAACACAATGTCTTACTTATCGCCGATGAAGTTGCCACTGGATTCGGAAGAACTGGCACGTTGTTTGCGACGGAACAATGCCGAATCCGTCCCGACATCATGTGTATTGGCAAAGGTCTGACGGGCGGGTATCTGGCCATGGCTGCGACCGTGGCATCTCGGCGCGTCTACGAGGCATTCCTTGGCCCTGACCTCAGTGAGATGACGCTGTATCACGGACACTCTTTTTCTGGCAATGCACTTGCGGCGGCTGTCGCACTTCGCCACCTTCAACTCTTCGAAGAGCTCGAAGTTCTCGCAAATGTTCGCGACCGTGCCGCTCAATTACATGAACGACTTTCAGAGCTAGCGATCGACAACACCGCAATCAAGGTTGTGCGTCAACGCGGCCTAATGGTTGGCGTAGAACTCAATCCGCAGGACGACGACCTTCGTTGGGGTCGACGTGTCTGCGCTGCATCAGTCGAACGAGGCGTCCTGCTGCGACCGCTCGGTGACGTCGTCGTGATTATGCCCATCCTCACTTCTACCGCCGATGAGATCGACCGCATTGTCGATGTCTTGGCCGCATCCATTGCCGAGGTGTGCTCGTAGTGAGCGAAAACCAACCGAGCGATTGGCCCACATGGCTTGTTGCTGAAAATGATTCGATCAAGAGCAGCGACCGTTGGAGATCTCCACGTTCCTTTGACGCGATCGGTCCCGTCGGAGTCCTCAACGGTCAAACCGTTGTTTCGTTCGCCTCAAATGACTATCTCGGTCTCACCTCTCATCCGGCCGTAAAAGCCGCCGCTCAAGATGCGATTGACCATTGGGGAACTGGCTCCGGAGCCTCTCGCCTGGTTGTTGGCTCACGACCCATTCACCACGACCTTGAAAAAAGCCTCGCCCGATGGCGAGGCACTGAATCGGCAGTTCTCTTCCCCACCGGATTCGCAGCCAACCTCGGACTTCTTGCAACCCTCGGCGGACGCGATGTCGTCATCCATTCTGACGAACTCAACCATGCGTCAATCATCGACGGTTGCCGTATGGCTCGTTCCAATGGTGCCGAGGTTCTCACCTATCCCCATCTCGATCTTGAAACACTCGCCGCAAACATGGAATCTCATTCCGATGCCCGTCAGGTCGTCGTCACCGACTCGGTGTTCTCCATGGACGGCGACGTTGCGCCAATCACTCAACTCGCAGAGCTTTGTGCTCGCTTTTCGGCGTTACTTATTCTCGATGAAGCCCACTCCGTCCTCGAGCCCATTCCGCCACCACAACTGAGTGGCACGACCATCGTCCAAGTTGGCACTCTCTCGAAAACGTTGGGAGCGCTTGGAGGCTTCGTTGCTGGACCCACAGCGCTTGTAGATCTTCTCGTTAACCGCGCGCGGACCTACATCTTCACAACCGCTCCAAGTCCCGCCGACTCCGCCGCCGCACTCGCTGCAATTGAAATTCTTCAGTCCGACGAGGGCGCCGCGCTGCGGGACCGTCTGCGATCATCGGTAGATCGCATTCGACCCAATCACACTTCTCCCATCATCCCTATTGTCCTTGGCGATGAGGCTGCCGCTCTTCGCGCATCCCAACAACTGCTCGAACGAGGCCTTCTCGTCCCCGCGATTCGCCCCCCAACCGTGCCGGTCGGATCAAGCCGCCTGCGCGTGGCGCTGTCGGCGGCCCATACTGATGAGCAGATCGATGCACTGCTCGACGCTCTGAACACGTTGGAAACGGATGGTGGCCGATGACCTTCGACGGATTACGACCACAACGCCTTGTTGTTGTTGTTGGAACTGGGACTGAAGTTGGCAAGACTTGGGTCGCAGCGCGCCTTCTCCGTGATCTTCGAGCCAACGGAGTTGATGTCGCTGCACGCAAGCCCGTGCAATCGTTCGATCCTGACGATTCGCTGACGGACGCGCATCACCTTGCTGACGCATCGGGCGAACATCCGACCGACGTCTGCCCTCGACATCGCTGGTACCCGATTGCAATGGCGCCGCCAATGGCCGCCGACGCCTTGGCCCGTCCTGCGTTCTCCGTCGAAGATCTCGCAGCGGAAATCCAGTGGCCACTCCCGGCCCCCGATGTTGCGTTTGTTGAAACTGCGGGCGGTGTCCGTTCACCAATGGCCAACAATGGCGATGCAATTTCTCTCATTGAACTCCTGCAGCCCGACATTGTGCTTCTCGTCGCTGACGCAGGGCTCGGCACCATCAACTCCATTCTCCTTAGCCTCGAAGCGATCAACAGTGGCGCCCACGTTGCGACCCCTGTTGTTGTTTTGAATCGATTCGATCCTGCCGAT
>JAEMTX010000315.1 GCA_016462055.1 Acidimicrobiia bacterium
CTACGAACCCGAACCCGCACAGCTTCTGGTTGATCCAGCACTTCAGTTCGATCAAGCAATGTTCTGACTTGAATGAGGTCGCTCGAAATGAGCGCAGAGGTGAATTCAAGATCCTTTTCCCGACTTGCAACAAGTTTGGCGATCACCAAATCATGCGGTTCGAGACATACAGCCTCGCTCGGTGCAGCATCAGTACGCCGGTAGCGAATAACTCTCTCTCGCCATCCCTGAGGGAGAACCGCTGTTTCGATCGTCACGCCCTGCGCGTAATAGCCATAGGTCATGTGGAACTGTGACCCCTCGCCGATGGCACCATCGACGAGGTCCATTTTTTCCTCAAGAGGATCATCGAAAAACGCGAGATCGGCCTCAACCGACATGACGGCGGCTTCTGGCAATCGATTCGAATCAAAGGTTCCAAGAATCGATTGGCTTCCGATGACGAGGATGTCGCCATCGTTCACAATCGTCGCCGCCGCTCGAAGCACATGAGAGAGTTGTTCGCGGTTCATTAGGAATTAGTGAGATCGACTTTGGGCGAACGCACCGCTCGCCACGCTTCGAACACTTGGGACCGTTCCTCGTCGGTGAGAAGACCCGCGAACGGTAAATGTTGTCGAAGCTCACGACCACGAAGATCACGAGCGGTGAGTGATGAAAGCAAAAAGTCCAGTGGTCCCGAAAGTAACTTTGTCCACTCTTCAAGCCACTTCGAAGCGGAACCGCGTGTACGTGTCTTCATCTTGTCGATATTTGCCGCAGCCAGTGACAGTGCAAATGCGGGATCCTGAACGATCCGACCCGCAATGGCGTAGGACAACCACAAACTTCGCTGCTGATCGGCTGTCAGCCGTCCGGTCCGGTTGCGCAGTGCTTCAACATCTCCCCGCCGCACACGACGATGAGTGCCAGTCGTAGTAAAGGGAAGAAGCCCTTGTTGACAGAGATCAACAACGTGTTGACGAGACGAGTTCAGCAACTTCGCCGCTTCTCCGGTACTCAGTTGCTCGTCAGGGTCATCTTGATTTGCGGAGTCAAATACTTGCGTTCGCATCGGCGTAGTCTACGACTAGACCCAAAAAACACAAAATATTACTTTATTTGGTGTTTTTTGGGTCTATTCTGCCGCTCGTCGACGTCGTGCACATTTCGAGCGACTCCGTGCGTTTCACCATTATGAAAACGACACAGAACATCTCAGACCCGGCTGCCTGGCATAGGCACCTTTGCCACATCAACAATTGGCTCGCCGTTTGTGGCGACCTCGACACCACCCGCCCCGAAATCGGTAAAGCGCAGCTTCAAGCGTGGATCGACGAGGGCATCACCGACATCATCGACCTGCGCGGCGAGTGGAGCGACGAAAACTTCGTTGCTCGCTATGCACCCGAAATCAACTACCACTACCTGGGCACGCACGACGATGGTGGCTCGCAAGAAGACGAATGGTTCGAAGCCGGGCTCAATGTCATCCGCACCGTTCAAGAACTTGGTGGCAAAGCGGTTGTGCATTGCCACATGGGCGTGAATCGTGCGCCGTCAATGGCCTATCGCATGCTGCTCGACTCTGGCCACGATCACATCGAGGCACTCGAACTCATTCGTGATGCCCGGCCGATTGCCGGCATCATCTACGCACCGGCAGCGATCAGTCATCACCTGCGCAGCAACAACGTCGATGGCCTCACCGCCACCGAGCGCAAGGTCCAGGTTCGCAATTGGTTGAACGACAACCCGGTTGATCTTTACTGGGTGATATCCCGGATTCGTCAGTCTGAATCC
>JAEMTX010000106.1 GCA_016462055.1 Acidimicrobiia bacterium
CAGGCGTCGTAGCTGCCACATGATCCGCAGGCACCCGGGTTGGTGGGCTCGCGCAATGAGGTGAAGAGATCGGATGTTTGCCACACGGCACGGAAGCCGCCTTCGCCGTGGATCGAACCGGCCTTGAACTCGTCGTGCAGGACGAACGGGCAGGCGAACACGTCGCCGACTGGATCGATCAGGCACACAACGCGACCAGCACCGCACAGGTTGAGACCAGGAAGCGGTTCGCCGAGTGCAGAAAGATGGAAGAACGAATCGCCGGTGAGCACCTGCGGGCGTGCAAGTAACCAGTTGTAGAGCTCGATCTGTTGGGCCTGCGTGGGGTGCAGTTCGTGCCACGTATCGATGCCGCGACCAGAGGGACGGAAACGAGTGAGTCGAAGTTCGGCGCCGTATTCGTTGGCAAGCTCTTCGTACGCGTCGACCTGTTCAACATTTTCGCGAGTCATGACGACTGATATTTTGAACTGACCGAAATTTGCATCGCGCAAATGATTCATTGCGGTGCGAACTCGTTCGAAGGTGCCTTCACCTCGAACTGCGTCGTTAGTAACCGCATCGACACCATCAAGCGAAATCTGAATGTCGACATAATCCATCGACGCAAGACGCTTGGCGGTCTCGGCGGTGATTCGACCACCGTTGGTCGAGAACTTCACGCCAACGCCTTTTTCTACGCAGTATTCGACGATCTCGAAGAAGTCGGGGCGCAGCATTGGTTCGCCGCCGCCGATGTTCACGTAGAACACCTGCATTTCGGCCAGTTGATCGACAACGGCCTTCATTTGCTCGGTCGACAACTCGTTGGGGTCACGACGGCCCGATGACGACAGACAATGCACGCACTGCAGATCGCAGGCGTAGGTCCATTCCCAGGTGAGACAGATAGGGGAGTTGAGTCCCTCGGCGAGTTGTTCAGTGAGTGCGGTCATGTGGTGTCTTCCTACGCGGCGTTTTCAAGGACAAGAAAGTCGCCAGCGGCGAGTGAGGTGAGTGCTTTTTCAAATGACGGCCACCGCTTCGCGTCGAGACCAGCAGCGTCGAACGCAGCGCGCGCCGAGGGCTGGTCATGGAGCGACTCAACCAGCGTCACCAAATCAGGCGAACGCAAGAAGGTGAGTCGGCGATTGCCGTAGTGATAGGCAAGCGCGCCGAAGGGCTCGGGCCGCAGCGCGACCCGTTCGTGGAGCCGCCAAGGGCGGTCGGCATCGAAGGCAACGGCGGTCATGAAGAGCGAATGCCCGAGGGCATTCAGGCGGGTCTTAGTAGACGCCGCACATGCCGTCGATGGAGATCTCCTCGACGAGCATTTCTTCTTCGATGGCCTCGTCGGTGTCGACGACGTCGGTTTCGGTGATTTCGAGCGTCTGCTCCATGGTCCCCTCCGGGTGAAATGACTTGTGGGCAGCCTAACCGGGCTCACGAGTGAGGCACGAGGCGATGGGCCCCGAAGGGCTCAGCTGTAGCGAGCAGCGCGGGTTCCGGGCGGGTTCATCACGCCGGGCTTCGCATCGGGGTTGTCGACGCACACTTCGCCCTCGAGGCCATCGGGGTCTCGCCAGAAAAGGCTGAGGAACGGGCCGAAATCGGTGACGAAATCATCGGTCGAGCCATTGGCCATGAGGCGCTCACGGATGGTTTCAAATGCTTCGAGTGACTCGGCCTGAATAGCGAAGTGGTCGACGCGGCCGCGGCCGAACATGGGTGTCTGACGTTCGTGTTCGGTATTGCCTTCGATCTCGAACACGTTGACTTCCGACCACTCGCTCAGCTTGAGTACAGCCAGACGTGGACCCTTGCCTTCAGGGAATTCCGAACCATCGCGAACCAGCTCGGCATCGAACACCTCGGTGTAGAACGCGATCAGGCGATCGAGGTCAGCGGTGATGAACGCGACGTGGTTGATTCCCTTAGTGAGCACGGGAACAGTCAACCAGCGTTGCGGGCGTCTTCCACTCGCCGCTCGGCAAGAGCGACATAGTCGGGGTCGAGTTCCATGCCCACGTAATGGCGGCCAGTGCGCATTGCGGCAATGGCGGTTTGGCCCGCGCCCATAAAGGGGTCGAGCACCGTGTCGCCGACATAGGTGAACAGTTCGATGCAGCGTCGGGGGAGCTCAGCTGGAAATGGAGCAGGGTGGCCGACGCGCTTGGCCGATTCCGGTGCGATCTTCCACGTATCGAGGGTCCAGGCCATGAAATCTTCGGGATCAATCGAGTTCTCGAACGGCAGACCGTTCTTTTCACGCACGGAACGCTTCTGGGCTCGATCGAACCGGCCCTTCGACGCGATCACGATGCGTTCGGTGAGATCACGCAGCACCGGGTTGGCGGCGGATGCATAGGAACCCCATGCGCAATTACCGCTGGCGCCCTCGGCCTTGATCCAGACGATCTCGCCGCGAAGCAGGAAACCAAGATCGTTCTGCAGGATTGTGGTGACGTCGCTCGCGAGTGAACGGAACGGTTTGCGGCCGAGGTTGGCAACGTTCACTGCAATGCGGCCGCCTGGTTCAAGCACTCGCCAACATTCAGTAAACACGTCGCGCAACATCACGAGATAGTCGAGGTACGACGCGGGAACCGCGCCTTCGCCCATTTCGGTTTCGTAGGCCTTGCCGGCAAAGTACGGAGGAGAGGTCACGACGAGCGCGATGGAGTTATCCGGAATCGCCGAAAGGTCGCGAGAGTCGCCGCAAAGAATTTTGTCTTTCACCGGGCAGGGCACGACGGTGTCGTCGGTGAGCACCGTTGGGGCCGGGAAGCGCTCATAGAACGACGTCGAGTCGTGGTTCTCGCGCTTGGACACTCCGAATTCGGAGGTCGCAGTGCCCTCTCGGGTGCGTCGCTCGGCCATGGGGGCCAAACCCTAATGAAATCGACGCGCGACCGCCTTTCCGGGCCGAAACCATTGAGGTCCTACGATGCCCACAGTCCGGGCGAGCGACGCTCGGAACCCTGCGAAAGGCTTCTTATGGCATACCCCGAAGGCGTTGGCGCGATTGATCTCATGATCGGATTTCCTTTCCGCGACAAGAAGGCTGTTTACGAGTACTTGCAGGGCGGTATTAAGGACAAGGGTTCCGACGATTTAGCGATGCCGGCGGGCTACATGTTCAAAGATGTTCCCGAAGAAGCAGGCGAAGAAGTCGACCCCATCGACTTCACCTTCACCGAAATGGACAAGTACGGCGTTTCTGCTGGTTTGTTTGGACTGACTGACACGAGTCGTGAAGCAAAGAAGCGTCACCCTGGTCGCGTCTTCTTCAGTCTTGAAGTTGATCCCAACGACATCACAGGTGCGGTTCGCAAAATTCGTGAAGCGAACGAGTCCGATGGCCTCAGCGCGGTCACCACATTTCCCGCTGGATGTTTACCGCAGGTTCCGGTAAGTGATCGTCGCTATTACCCGATCTATCAAACCTGTATTGACCTCGACATTCCGATTATTTCCAATGCTGGTATTCCAGGTCCGCGCTTTCCGGCGGAATGTCAGCACGTCATGCATTTCGATCAGGTTTGTTACGACTTCCCTGAATTGAAAATCGTGATGCGTCACGGCGCTGAACCGTGGGAAGCCCTGGCCGTGAAACTCATGCTCAAGTGGCCCGGCCTCTATTACATGCCGAGTGCATTTGCGCCGAAGCATTACCCGAAGGCGATTCTTGACTACGCGAACTCTCGTGGTTCCGACAAGATCATGTACGCCGGGTATTTCCCCGCTGGCCTCACACTCGAGCGCATTTTCACGGAAATGAAGAACGTTCCATTGAAGGACAGTGTCTGGCCCAAGTTTTTGCGTGAGAATGCGATGAAGCTTTTCAAAATGGATGGGGTGCCCTGATGTCAGTTGCCGTTGTTACCGGAGCAGGCCAAGGATTGGGCCGCGCTGATTGTCTTCGTTTAGCCGAAGATGGTTTCGATGTGGTGTGTCTCGACCTCAATCTCGATGCTGCGCGCGAAACTGCCGAACTTTGTGGGGGCATCGCGTTTCAACTCGATGTCACCGATCGTGCAGCAGTATTTGCCGTTGCCGATCAGATTCCCGAATGCTTTGCGTTAGTGAACAACGCAGGTATCTGGAACTTTCCATCGATTCTCGATGTCACCGAACAGCAAATGCAATCGGTCATTGAAGTCAACGTCAAAGGCATCGTGTGGTGTTGCCAAGCATTTGTTCCGAAGATGCGTGCCGGCGGTGGCGGAAGCATCGTGAACATGTCATCGGGTGCGGCATGGACGAACTCACCTGACATTGGTATTTATCCGGCAACAAAGGCCGCGGTTGAATCCCTCTCGAAGACGTTGGCGCTTGAACTTGGTGCCGACAACATTCGTTCGAATGCCATCGGGCCAGGCCTCATTGTGAGCGAGGGAACCGCCGGCAATTTTCAAGGAGAGCGCGCCAATGAACGCGCGCAGGGCGTTCCCATGAAGCGGGTCGGCGCTCCTGACGACATTGCCGACGTGGTGTCGTTCCTGTGCAGCAATGATTCCCGTTACGTGAGCGGTCAGGTCATCTACGTCGACGGTGCCATTACCGCTGGCGCAATGAAGCGCTGATGACCGACGACGCGCTTGGGCAATTGCTCGAGCGACGTGTGACGCGTGATCCATCTTCGGTAGTCACTCAAGATGTTGTTGATGCGTGGACAGCGGTGTTCGGAACTGAATGGCCTGAATGCGTTGGCGATGTCGTCCCATCGATCATGTACACGACCTTTGCTCGATCACTGTATGCACCAGTTCCTGGCGAAGCAGCGCCCACGGGCGTCGCGCTGCACGATGAGCTGAAGAACTTGCTCGAACTCCCGGTTGCGATCGCGGTTGGTTACGAACTCAAACTCACTGGCTTCGTGCGTATCGGCGATCAACTGTTGTCCGAAGAACGCATCGCCGAACTCGGGTCTGAGCGTTCGACAAAGTTTGGGCCGGGTCGCGATTGGGTGATCGAGGTGACCTCATCAACGACTGCCGGAGAACTTGTTGGCGTCGAGCGATTTCGAATGTTGGGTTACCGACCCGGTGAACCGGGAGCCGCTCCACCAAGAACCGCCCAGGATCCCGTGCCGTTTGTGTGGACAGAAGACTTCACCGTGACCACCGAATCGATTCGGCGCGAGGCTGAGGCGAATCATGTGTGGGCCGGTGCGCATCACCACACCGAAGCCGCTCAGAAGGTCGGTCTCGCCGACATCATCCTCGACACCTCGTCACAGGTCGCTCGATTGGCGGGCGCAGCGCAGCGTCGGCGCCCGAATGCCCGCATTGTTGCGATTGATCTCGCCATGAAGCGTTCGATCCTGCCGGGTGCAACGGTCACGTTGGGTGGTATCGAAGAGGAACACACAACGACGGTGTCGGCCGTTGTCGATGGTCGCGAAACCAGTCGAGTAACCGTGACCTTCGCTGGCTGACGTAGCGTTTGGCCATGACGCCGCAACCATTCACCATTGCCATTCCCGACGAGGTCCTCGAGGACCTGAACCGCCGTCTCGACAACGCTCGCTGGCCCGACCAGGCACCCGGCGAACCGTGGTCGCTTGGCATTCCGGTCACCGAAGTAAAGGCAGCCGTCGACTACTGGCGTCACCAGTACGACTGGCGCGCTCGTGAAGCTCGTATGAATGCGTGGCCCAACTTCATGACCACTGCCGCCGGCGAACAGGTGCATTTCATCCACGTTCGTTCGAAGCATGCCGATGCGACGCCGATGGTGTTGATCCATGGTTGGCCAGGTTCGTTCGTGGAATTTCTCGATGTCATCGGGCCGCTGACCGATCCCGAGGCCTATGGCGGCACTGCTGCCGACGCGTTCCACGTTGTGGTGCCGTCCATGCCCGGTTACGGATTTTCTGGGCCAACGGTGCAGCCCGAATTCCATGTCAATCGCGTTGCCGATGCCATTGCCGATGTGATGCAACAACTCGGTTATGACCGGTACGTCGCCCAGGGTGGCGATTGGGGAGCGATTGTTACTCGCCGACTGGGTGAGGCCTATGGCGATCGCCTTCTGGGCATTCACCTCAACATGATCTTTGCGTTTCCAGGCGCGGATGACACCGACGCGATGGCGGGCGTGACCGATGCCGATAACGAACGCTTTGCCGCTGCCGGCGCCCGTATTGCCGATGGCACGGGCTACATGGCGATCCAAAGCACGAAGCCACAAACACTTGCCTACGGGTTGACCGATTCACCCACTGGCCTGGCGGCATGGATTCTTGAAAAGTTCAACGCCTGGAGCGATCTGGACAACAACAGCATTGCGGAGACCTACACATGGGACCGAGTGCTCGACAACATCATGATCTAC
>JAEMTX010000107.1 GCA_016462055.1 Acidimicrobiia bacterium
ACATGCTCGACGTTGCCGCATCGTTTGTTGCCCTCAAGCAGAACGGCTACATCATTCCGCGGCCCCACCCCACGCTTGTCACTCGCCGCGTGCTTGTCATGGAACGTCTTTCCGGCTTCAACTTCGATGATGTTGAGTCAATGCGTGATGCGGGTGTCGACACGCACGAAGTCGTACGCACCGGAATGATCGGATTTATGGAAGGCGCGATCATCGAGGGAATTTTCCACGGTGACCTTCATGGCGGAAACCTCTTTGTGCTTCCTGATGGAAAAGTCGCGCTCCTCGACTTCGGCATTACGGGCCGCATGGATGAGCGTCAAAGGCGCGCCTTCTTGCGACTGATGCTCGGCGCCACTGTCAACGACGTCCACATGCAGATCTCGGCACTATGCGATCTCGGAGCGCTTCCATCTGACACCGACATTGATGCGGTTATCAAAGACCTCGGGCTTGACGGCCCGGGCATCGACCCCACCTCTGCTGATCCCGACGAAATGATCAAAGAAGTGCAGAAGATCGTAAAGATGCTTCTGGGATACGGCGCACGCATGCCCAAAGAACTCATGCTCTATGTGAAAAATCTCATGTTCCTCGACGGCGCTATTTCGCGGCTCGCACCCGATCTCGACATCTTCGCCGAGATCACGCAAATCTCGATGTACTTCGTACAGACCCACGGGGAAAAACTGTTCGCTGAAGTTGGCTTCGATCCTTCCGCCTTTGAAATCGATCTCACCGGCGTGAAAGACAGCATCGGACTCGATCGATCGGTTGATCGATTCACCTATCGCGATCTTCAAGAACGCCGCGAACTCATCAAAACTCGATTCGAAAAGCGCGGAGTCAACTAGCTCAGTGCGCCTACGATGACGCTCTCATGCGTCTCGTCATCGCCACCTGTTCTGTCGACTACGCCGGTCGGTTGTCAGCCCACCTGCCACTAGCGACTCGACTCATCATGGTGAAGGCCGATGGTTGCGTGGCTATTCACTCCGACGGGGGCGCGTACAAACCACTCAACTGGATGAACGCGCCGAATCGCATTTCTGAAGAAGACGGCCGTTGGCTCATCACCAACCCCAAGGGTGAAGTCCTCACCATCACCCTCGTTGAGGTGCATCACGATTCCGCCCACGAGCTCGGTGACGACCCAGGCCTACAGAAGGATGGCGTCGAAGCACACCTGCAGGAACTGCTCGCTGCGAATCCAACGGCCATTGCCGACGATTTACGCCTCATTAAGCGTGAGTACTTCACCGACATCGGCCCCGTGGATTTGTTATGCCGCGATGCCGACGGACGTACCGTCGCTATCGAGATCAAGCGAAGAGGCGAAATCGACGGTGTCGAACAACTCGCGCGCTACCTCGAACGCATGGACCTCGACGAAGATGTGAAACCCGTGCGCGGAATTTTCGTGGCCCAAAGCATCAAGCCTCAGGCGCGAGTCTTAGCTGAAGCACGGGGCATTGAATGTGTTGAGATCGATTACGACCAACTGCGCGGCATAGAAACCGACGAGTTGCGCCTGTTTTAGAGCCAGTACGTCACGCGTCGAACGTGTGGCGGCCACCCACCAGCACGACACGACCATCTTCGCCGCGAGTCTGAAAGATGCATTCGCCGGCACCTTCGGTCCACATCTCGATGGTGAGTTCTTCGCCCGGAAATACCGGCGAGGCGAAGCGTCCTTCCATTGAACGGAACTTGGCCGGGTCGGACCCGCACATTGTGTGCAACAGCGCACGGCCGGTAAAACCATAGGTGCAAAGGCCGTGAAGGATTGGTCGATCGAACCCGGCAAGGGCGGCGAACCACGGATCGGAATGCAACGGATTGCGATCGCCGGACAAGCGGTAGGTCAGCGCTTGATCGGGACGCACTCGATAGGACTCCGAATGGTCGGCAGTGCGATCAGGAGCAGCGTTGCGATCACCAGAAGGACCGCGGTCGCCGCCCCATCCGCCTTCACCGCGAATGAAAATCGCAGAGCCAACCGTCAGCAGCAGTTCGCCGGTTGCGTTGTCGACACATTCGCCTTCAACAGCAACGACAGCGCCTGAGCCCTTGTCGTAAATGCCAACGATCTTGCCGGTTGCAGTCAGTGAACCTTCCACCGGAATTTCACGATGCTGCACGAACGACTGCTCACCATGCACGAGCATCGCAAAGTCGAATGAACCGATTGCACTGATCGCGCCGCTTGCTCCCGCACCAATGACCGCAGCCATTGTGGGCAGCACGCGTTGCGGCACGTCATGACTGTTCTCGGTCGTGAACGCGAGTTCATTGATACCTGCACCCACACCAACGGCGTAGAGCAGCGCGTCCTTTGAGTTCCATGAATGAACAATCGGCGAACCGGTTGCACCAACGACATCGTGATTGATGGGCATGAAGTGTCCTACTTCCGATCGAGACCGAGCATGTCGGCGTTGGGACGAGCCTTGCCCATGAGTTCTTCAACAAGCGGGCCAACGGCAGAAGGATCGAGAGTGTTGGTGACCTTTGGTCCTTGGTGCCAGCTTTCGCTGATGGCAAGAAGTTCTCCGCGAACATCGAACACTCGACCAGTGACCTCGGAGGATTCTTCGCTCGCCAACCACACCGCTATCGGTGAAATCCACTTGGTCGACATTGCTTCCTTCACTTCTTCAGGAGCATCACCAAGACCGAGGTCAGCAGTAAGCCGCGTAAACGCAGCAGGAGCAATCGCGTTCACGGTGACGCCGTAGCGACCGAGTTCGTCGGCGGCGATGATCGTGAACGATGCGATACCGCCCTTAGCGGCGCCGTAGTTGGTCTGGCCGATGTTGCCGTAGATGCCAGAGGGCGATGTCGTATTGATGATGCGGGCACTGTTCGTTTCGCCCGCCTTCGAACGATCACGCCAATAGGCCGCAGCAAAATGCGAGGGACCAGCGGTGCCCTTGAGATGCACCTTGATGACGGCATCCCATTCGGCTTCGCTCATGTTCGTGAGCATGCGGTCACGGAGAATGCCCGCGTTGTTGATGAGAACGTCGAGCCCACCAAATGTGGTGATGGCCTGATTGATGAGGCGTTCTGCGCCCGTCCATTCGCTGATGTCGTCGGTATTGGCAACGGCTTGTCCGCCAGCAGCAACAATTTCGTCGACTACTTCTTGCGCGGGACCTTTGTCGACACCGGTGCCGTCACGCGAGCCGCCAAGATCGTTGACGACAACCTTTGCTCCCTCGGCGGCGAGCATCAGCGCGTAATCACGGCCGATTCCTCGACCAGCACCCGTGATGATGCATACCCGACCTTCACACAGTCCTGCCACGACGACATCTCCTTGGTTCACCAATTCATCTGAAGCGCCGATTGTGGCACGACCGATTCAGGGCCGCCGCAGTGACACTGCCGATACGGCGCCTAGAGGGCCCTAGGAGCGCCTCTAGGCCCCCAAAGCGCCTGTCACACCCAATCTGTACGTTGAGAGGTTATGACCGCTCTACTGCCTGTCCTAACCCTCCTCATCGGCCTCGCCATCGGCGCGTTGGTCGGCATCCGACTCGCGTCGCGTTCATCAGGCACCGAGCGACTCGATATCGACCGCGCTCGGGACCTCACCGATGCCGCTCTCGCTGCGGCCCTCGAACGTTTGGCCGAAAGCAACGCCCGAGCGCAACAAGCCACTGCCGACCGGGCAGCTTCCGATGCCAGTCGTCAGGAAAAAACCGTCCACGATCTGGTGACTCCCATCGACGAAAACCTTCGGCGGCTCACCGACAAACTCGCGGAGCTCGAGCGAAACCGTTCAGTCGAATCCACTCAGTTGCACGGCACCATCACGAACCTCACAACCTTAACAACCACTTTGCAACGCGAGACCCACACGCTCGCAACGGCCATGAAAGATAATAAGGTTCGCGGCAACTGGGGCGAACTCCAACTCAAACGAGTTGTCGAACTCGCCGGCATGATCGAACATTGCGATTTTGACCAGCAACAACACGTGACTGGCGACGATGGCTCTGGTCGACCTGACTTGATCGTCCGACTGCCTCAAGAACGAACGGTAGTCGTCGATTCCAAAGTTCCAATGTCCGCTTATATCAACGCTATTAATTCTGAAGATGATGCGACACGCCGCGTGTTCCTCAATGACCACGCACGCGATGTCATGGCCCATGTCGATGCCCTAGCGAAACGCAATTATCCCGATCTCGTCGACGGAGCGCTTGACTTCGTTGTGATGTTCGTCCCTGGCGATACCTATCTCGCCGCTGCCTTTGAGACTCGGCCCACGTTTTTCGAAGACGCGATTTCAAAAGGGGTATTCCCTGCATCGCCAGGAACACTCATCGCGCTCCTGCGCGCCATTGCCTATGGGTGGCAACAAGATCGACTCACCAAGTTCGCCGAGGAGATCCAAATCCTTGGCGCCGATATGCACGATCGACTCGTCACCTTCTCCGACAGTCTGGACAAAGTCGGGGTTGCTCTTACCAGCGCAACGAAGAACTACAACGCCGCCGTCGGGTCTCTCGAAGGCCGCGTACTGGTCACCGCCCGCAAGTTCAAAGAAAAAGGCGTGCAAACTTCAAAGGAACTCGGCGCACCCCGACAGGTCGAGGAAGCCACTCGAACCTTCTCTGCCCCCGAACTGCAAACTGAGGCTCAATCCGGCCCGCCCGAACAAAATCCCTTCTGAACCCCTCTTGCCTACCGACCGGTCGGTAGACTGGCCCCATGTCAATCGAAGAACTTCAAATCGATACCCCCGACATCGATTCAGAAAACCCTCAAAAAGGGTCTGAGCGCTCAGAAAAGGGCTCCCTGAAGCCCGTTCTCGATGTCATCCCCGCCGCGGCCTACGACAACCCAACCTGGAAGGGTTTGGCCTACTTCGGCCGAGATCTGGTCATGTACGGCCTGATCATCGCCGGGCTCATCATCGTTGACAATCCCTTCGCCGTCATTGCCCTATGGGTGCTGTCGGCCATGGTGGTCTCTGGCTTGTTCATCGTCGCCCACGATGCCGCCCACGGAGCCCTGTTTTCCTCCAAACGCCTCAATCGAGTCATCGGCACGATCGCCATGTTGCCGTCGTGGCATGTGTACGAGGGCTGGACCCTTGGCCACAATCGCATCCACCACGGCTACACCGTGCGCGAAGGATTTGACTTCGTCTGGCACCCCTACACCCCAGAGCAGTTCGCAGCCATGTCAACACTCGGTCGCCTGCGTCATCGTTTCGAGTGGTCATGGTTCGGTGCTGGTGCGTACTACTTGCGCGAAGTGTGGTGGCACAAGATGATCGTCGGCGCACCACCTGCACGTTGGGCAAAAACCATTCGTCGCGACCGAATCATCGTTTGGTCATTTGTCGCCGTGGCGTCGCTTGCGCTCGGGCTCATCGGATGGGCGAATTACGGAGGCGTTGTCGGCATCCTTTGGATGATCCTCAAGGTGTTGGTTATTCCTTTCCTTGGCTTCAATTTCGTCATCGCTTCATTTGTGCACCTCCATCACATCCAACCCAATATTCGTTGGTGGAAGCGTCGCGAATGGACCAAGTGGAACGGCCAGATGGAAGGAACCACTGTGCTCCGAGCTCGTTTCGGACTCAACTTCTTCTTCCACTGGATCATGGTGCATGTCCCCCACCACGTCGACATGCGCATCCCGATGTACAACCTCGAACTTGCGACCGACGCGATGAAAGAAGCCTTTCCCGGCACCATCCATGACGAACCACTTCGATTCATGGACTTCGTGCGCAATACCCGCGTGTGCCGTCTGTATGACTTCGACGAGGGTCGCTGGTACACCTACCGCGAGGCTGCGCAGCGCTCAGCCGCCGAGCAAGTTGCCGAACCTGCTGCTGCCTGAATTCCGTTACCCGCTGCTCTCGGGCTCGTCATGACGGAGTTTACGAGTTAGTTCAACAACGCAGAGGCATCAACGGTGACCGTTTCACCGGAAGCATCAATGACTTGGTACTCGAAACCCTCCTCGACAATCGCGTCATCAGCACCAAAGGCAACGGGAATCTTGTTGCACGCGTTACGCATCAGGTAGCTGACAATCTCGACAAGTTCTTCGCTGTCATAAGACTGGGTGAGACGATCAACGAGTTCTTGGTCGATCGCTGGCGGACCAACGAACATCGCATCGACGAGGTCGAGAACAGCGAGAGTTCCCACCGAAAGTTTGCTGATTGACGCGGGATCTTCTGCATCGAGGAGTGTGAAATCAGCACCTGCATTGAGCGCGGCAACGCTGCGGACTGATTGACAGCGACGGCACTGATGGAGCCGAGCCCCACGCAGACGCATCAGTTC
>JAEMTX010000108.1 GCA_016462055.1 Acidimicrobiia bacterium
GGGCGCGAAGATCGGCAAACGCTTCTTCATCGAGAATGCCGACTTCGGGCGAAATCTCTTGGAACGACTCATGCTGTTCCATTTGCCGGCGAGAAGTAGATTGGCGACCCGCTTCCGCCAACGCTTGTTCGGCTTCTTCGCCTTCAAGCACGCGTTCATCGTCAGGAGCCTGAGGGGGTCGGCTGCCCCCGCCGCCGTTATCGGGCGACGGGCTCAGGCTTTTCCCGGATCACTCCCGGGTGACAGTTCTTCGAGTTCGAGCGGATTCGCGGCCCAGAGATCGCGCACTATTGCTTCGGGCGTGCGGCCCGAACCTTCGCGAACGCGAATGCGACCGGAGAGGGCCGCGAGCGCGGCATCGAGTCCAAGATCTTCGTCGGTGACCGATTGTTCGCGAAGGTTGGCGAGTTGTTCGGCGATGAGCGAAAGATCGATCGCTCCTCGAACCGAAGAACCAACACGAACATCTGAATGGTTTCGTGTCGCCCGCGCGACGCGAACCGCTCGGTTGCCAAGAGGCCCAGCGCCAGCACCCTTCGCCTCGCGGCCAACGATCTCGGTTTCTTCTTCCAGCGACTGGTAACCCATCGATACTCGGGAAACGCGGTCGTAGACGGCAGACGAGATTCGGGCTGTGCCGACCGCGTCGAACGGATTCATTGCGGCCACAACACGGAAACCCGATTCGGCGACGACGCGACCGAGGCGGGGAATGTGGAGTTCGCGTTCGCTCATCGCCGTGATGATGACGTTGAGCGTTTCTTCCGGAACACGATTGATCTCTTCGATGTACAACAACGATCCGGTACGCAACGCATCGACAAGCGGGCCATCGAGGAACACCTCGGGGCTGTAGCCATCGGTGAGCACGCGAGCGGGGTCGAAGGTTCCTACGAGACGAGCCGGTGTGAGTTCAGCGTTTCCTTCGACGAAGACGAGCTCAACTCCAGAGGCATGCGCAAGCGCTCGCAGCAATGAGGACTTGCCCGTTCCCGGGGGTCCTTCAAGCAAGACATGGCGTTCGGCAGCAAGCGCAGCAACGACAACATCGATTTCATTGCGACGTCCGACAACGTCGGCGCAGATTGCGTCGACCGCATCGCGGTTAAACGAACTCATGCGCGGAATCCGCCATCGACATCAATGAGTGAACCCGTCAGCGCCGCAGGTGCATCAACGCACAGCCATTCGATCGTTGCGGAAATTTCATCGGGATCAATAAGGCGACCGATGCGGGCCTGGTCAGCAAACTCGCTGCGATCAGCCATCCCGTAGATCGCCGCGCTGGCATCGAGCATGCCTGTGGCGGTTGAACCGGGGCACACGGCATTGGCCGTAACACCACTATCGGCAAGTTCGGCAGAAAGAGCTTTGACCAAACCGGCAACACCGTGTTTGGCGGCGGAGTACGCAGCAAGTTGCGGAAGTCCGTGGTGGGCAGCGGCCGAAGCAACGGCGACGAATCGACCGTTACGGGGCAAGGGAGCATCGAGCATCGCGGGCAACGCGGCGCGAGCGATGTTGAACACGCCGGTGAGGTTGATATCGATCATCGTCCGCCATGTGTCATCGTCGGTTTCCCAAAGCGGTGCGCCACCAGCAACAGCTCCGGCCGCAGCAACAACAACATCGATCGAACCGTGATGCGCAACAACGGTGTCGATGACGCGGGCTAGTGCTTCGGGATCGCGAACGTCAGCAGCGTGTGCGTGACCGCGACCATTGCATGCCGCAGCCGCTTCATCGAGGTCTTGTCCGTGGGCAGGGCGATAGGGGCCAGGGATCTCACCATGGCGGCCGGGCGATTCCAGTGGAAGGTCGATGAGCGCGACGGTGAAGCCGCGCGCAGCGAGGCGGGCGGCGGTGGCCGCGCCGATACCGCGAGCGGCACCGGTGACGACAGCAACGGGATTTTCACGAGCCATGACTGTTCCTCCCCAAGGACCCGAATCCTACGGGTGCCAGTCGGTGCTGGACATTCCCGGTGCTGGGCCCCGTGCGCGAGGCTGGGCAGATGCCCACCGCTGTCGTCATCGACCCCACTGATTTCGATGCCGTCGGCATTCTCACTGAAGCCATCGTCTCGTTACGGGCGCATGTGTTGATAAGAGAGGTCGACGCCTCGGCCACGGTGAGCGCTCCTGATGGGTGGCACCCACTGGTGATCAACGCCAAGCAGGGTGGAAGCAGCATCTTGATTGTTCGCTTCAACGAACTCTCGGCGTCTCGTCTCCGCAACGTTGCTGACGCGCTGAGCAAACGCGGATGGCAGCTCGACGAGGACCGACAAGGCGCAACGCTCCGTCAACCGCCAGGTACAACGGCGACTGATTCAGCATTCGAGGTGCTTTCAGCGATTGGCATTGGGGGCGCGCCTTCAACAACACGAACCCTTGAGGCGCGCGACAGCAACGGCAACGCGGTCGACCTTCAGTCCTGAGCGGAGTCGACCAATTGCAGTTCAGTGTGTTGGGCCAGAAGCGCAAAGTCGCGATCGTCGTGCAATACCGGTTGGTCTGTGCGTATTGCCGTGGCCGCGATGAGGCAGTCGGACATGTTGCGAATGGTGATTCCGTTTTGTCGACAGGTGCGATAGAGCAGCGCAGCGCGTTCGAAGTCTTCGGGTTCGGTGGGCAACAGAGTTGCTCGTCCTAGGAGATGTTCAAGACTGGTGAGTTGTTTCTCGCTGCGAGCGCCGGCAAGAAGTTCCATAACAATCGTGCCGGTAACTGCAGCGCCTTCCACCAGTGCGTCTTCAACCTGGTCGGCGATCGCAAGGTTTGAGTTCCGAAGAAAGTGGATCCAAGCCGACGTATCGACAATTAACTCCAAGGCTCAAACCGTCGCATTTCGTCGAGGTCCCCATCCCAGCCAGTTCCGCGCATTGCTTTGGCTTCCTCAATCGTCATGGGGACGATGACGGTCTTGCGCAGTGCGTAGTTGACTGCCTGTCGCTTTGTCGTGAACCCATGCTGAGCCATGACCAGAGCGCAGGCTTCTTCATCGATATCGATGTTCGTTCGGGCCATACACACATAATACACCATCAATACACCAATTTTCGTGGCGGGATTCTGAGGCCGGACGCCCGAGCGATTGCCGGACCGATTAGAGCGTGCGGAGGTCGTGCACGGGAAGGGGGAAGACGACCTGTTCGTGTTCTGGGCCCGGGGCAATGGTGCGAGAGAACGAGCCGTAGCGACGGCGGGCCAACCACCAGGCACCGTCATGACGTTCGAAACGATCGTGATAGAGGCCATAAGCGTTGGTGCGGCGACCGTCGCTCACGTTCTGGCGAAGCTCCTGCATGTACATACGACCACCGGCAACTCCGGCCTCCACGTCAACCTCGATCACGGTATTGAGGATGACGAATTCAAAAAATTCGAACGCCTCGAGTTGCTCGCTGATGAAATCGCCGATGGCCTGGGGACCGTCGAACATCATTTGGCTATCGCCGAGATCGAGTTCGAGCTTGCAGCCCGGCCGCATGATCTCGTGGAGTTCGGACCACGCTCGACGGGTGACGATGTCGGCATAACGGTCCTGCAGCCGACGGATATCGAGATAATCGAGTGCTTCGGCCAGTCGTTCTTCGGTTGTTTTCATATGTCCCCCTTGACGGAGCCGACCGTAGCCGCCCAAACCGATTGAGGCGCTTGTGTGCATGCCGGGCCAATCTTCGCGAGGATGCACCCCTGACGTTTTCAAGGGGGAAGACATGGGCGAGCTCAAGTCGCGAGAGAAGTACAACGAATTAGTGGCACTGCTGCAGCAGGCAGGCGAGGAATGGGTGGTTCCGGGCCCGGTCATGACCGATGACGATGTGGCCGAGGGATTCCGTAATCTCACCCACATCCTTCAGAGCGCGCTGTATTCCCATCAGGAATTCGATCCGCAGCGTCCGGTTTTCAATCGCATCGTGTCGCCGACTCGTTCGTTCACAGGCGACAACTCCGACGCCGTGTACTTCGAGACGCCAGTCGCTCCGAACAACGAATACATCGTTCGTGGAAATATCGCTGGCGCGGTCTACACCTCGTTCACGATGGAAGCCGGTGCGGCCGACGGTTCGTATGCAACGCATACCTCTGGTGTTCTCAATGACACTGAGATGGACATCGATGCCGACGGCAATTACGAGATTCGTCTCGGAGGCGCCAAAGCCAATCGCAACTGGCTTGAGATTCCGACCGACGGCGGACGGATCACCACTCGCCATTATTTCGAGTTCCCATGGTCATCATCGGCATCGCAGACATTGCATGTGCCGATCAGCATTGAAGCGGTCACCAAGGTTCCCGCCCCACCCCGGTGGAATGACGAACGAGTATCAGCATCGTTGCAGCGCGTGATCAACCACGTGCGCAGCAAGACCGTTGCTTCGATCGCACCGTCAGAAGCCACGCCGATTCCGTTCGTCTCTCGTGTACCGAATGAACTTCCGCAACCGATTGTGCCTGGCAACATGGCATTCGCGGCATTCGACGCGGCCTATTCCATGGCGCCGTATTTGATTGGTGACGACGAAGCACTCGTAATCCGCGGTCGCTGGCCCGAGTGTGTGTTCGCCAATCTCTGCCTCTGGAACCGTTGGTCACAGATGTACGACTACGTGAACCGTCAGGTCAGTCGTAACCGTGCCAACACCACGTTGAACGCCGACGGAACCTTCACGCTGGTACTGGCCCATTCCGACCCGGGTCACGCCAACTGGATCGACACCGAAGGTCGAAATCTCGGCACGATGTTCTTCCGTTTCTTCTTGCCAGACGGCGAAATTGAGAAGCCCACGTGCGAGGTCGTGAAGTTCGCAGACCTCACACCTGATCTCGTCTGATCAGACTTTTTGCATCGTCTGGTGTGGTTCGGCCGGCAACGCAACCTTGATGGTGTCGCCAACGCGCACCGTTCCACCGCGCACGACAACTGACATCACGCCGTTGCGAAACAACTGAGGCCCGACCTCGGGTTTGAACGACACTGCGGCGCGTAGTCCCTCTTGAAATTTGTCGATCTGCGAACAGGGATCGCGAAAGCCAGTGAGGGCGATGATGACGTCGGTGCCCAGACGCAGCGTGGTCCCGACAGGTAGTTGACCTAGTTCAATACCTTGGGTGGTGAGATTCTCGCCAAATCCGCCGAACGGGACATCGAACCCCTCGCCGCGAAGCCCTTCATGAATCTCGCTGGCCACGAGATGGACTTGGCGAAGGTTGGGGCGGCTCGCGTCCTTCTTCTGGCGGCTCAGATGTTGAGTGGTGGGACCGGAGTGAGCGTCGCCTTCAATACCGATGCCGGCAAGGAACACCGCTTCTTCGATTGATGGCTTCGAGAAGTTGTGCCCGCCATCGGAATGCAGACTGGTGACGGTTCCTTCGAGCGCATGAGTCATGGGCCTAGTTTGCCTGCTCGGGGTCAGGAAAGGTCAGAGAATTTCACGACCCGAGTTTCGAGCTGCGTGAGTGGTTCGGTCGGTATGAGGAACCGCCAGAACATCGTGCCGTGTTCGAGACCGCGAGTATCGAGCCAGTTGGGAAGACCGGGATCGGAATGGGCGAGGATCATCCGCCACGAACCGTCGTCGGCAACCTCGGTCTGCACTCGGTTGAGCGACACGAGTCGACGGTCGTAGTTCGGCGTCTGCATGTGATTGTTGAACAACACAATGTTGGCGAACGTGCACCGTGGCCAACTTCCGCGAATCTCGAGCGCCTCGTCGGGGGCCAATTTCCAACGGGCCGATCGGTAGATGTTGTCGGTGGCCGCGTAACCAATACCGAGATTGCCGTCGTGGGCGGGTGGATTGGTGAACGCGTTCGGTTCAGCCGATACCCACGGAATCGCGCCGGGAGGCATTGGGTTATGGCCCCAATCGGCAGTAACCGAGCGGAGGAACGTGACGGCACGGCGAATGTTGGCGGCCACCGCAGCATCGTCGGGCACCGGGGGCGGACCGGGATCGTCGAGCGGTTCAATCAAGAGCGGAATATGGAGGCTTGGGTCGAGCGCGGCGCAACGCGTCCACTCGAAATAGTGACGAGTGGTGATGGAACCGGCTTCGGGGTCGAGCCGCAACCAGTTCGGTCCGCTGCCTTTCGGCGACGCGATGAGTTCGTAGTTACCTGCCGCGTCAACTTCGAATTCGGTGTCATTAAGCGTGTGGCCGAGTTTCTGCGACATGGTGCCGCCAGCCGTGCCGATCTCAACAGTGAACGACGTGTAACAGGCGTTCTCGATGTTGCCGCGAATTCGATACGACTTCGTGGGGTCGAT
>JAEMTX010000109.1 GCA_016462055.1 Acidimicrobiia bacterium
ACAACGTTGAACTGGTGCGCACTGCAATCGATCACATCGATGCGACAGGTGTCGTAACGGTTGATGGCCAGCGTTACGAGGCCGACATCATTGTGTTCGCGACAGGGTTCCAGATGAGCAAGGTGCTGTTCCCAATGGAGTTCATTGGTCGCGACGGTGTCTCGCTGAACGAGTTCTGGAGCGATCGCCCTTCGGCCTATCTCGGCATCACGGTTCCGGGATTCCCGAACCTCTTTATGACCTACGGGCCAAGTACGCACTTGAATCATGGCGGAAGTTTGATCTTCCATTCCGAATGTCAGATGCGTTACATCAGTAAGTGTCTTGACGAAATCGCGCTCACCGGTGCGAAGTCGATGGAGCCAAAGCCCGAGCTTTATGAGGCCTACCACGCGAAGCAGCAAGAACTCATCAAGCAAATGGTGTGGTCGCACCCTGGGATCACGCATACGCATTTCCGAAATGAGGCTGGAGAAATCCATACGGTGAGCCCGTTCCGACTCGTTGACTATTGGTCGTGGACGCGAGAGATCAACGTTGATGACTACGTGTTGTCGTAATGGACTGTTGGTTCGACTCTCGTAGAGCCGAACCAACAGGGTCACTGGTAGACGATGGCCTCGGGGTCGGGGTAGGAGGTCATGCGGTAGTAGTCGCAGGTTTCCCATGGAGCGTTGACTTGCATACGTCCGTTCTGGACGTAGTAGTTCTTCTTGGCCGATGCCTCTTCGGTCACCATGATGAGCTTCTGTGATTCCTCAACGAGCTTCTCGTTGTAATCACGGAACGCTTCATCGGTAACTTCGACGGTCTGCTTACCTTGTTCGACGATTCCGATGAGGCAACGAGCAACAAAGCCCGCCCACATTTGGTACCAAGCGGGAAGCGCCACGCCGCCCGAGACGGGCTGAGAGTTGGGGCCATAAAGAGTGAACAGGTTCGGGAATCCCGGAACCATCATGCCGACATAGGCCATCGGGGATTCTTCTTCCCACTTTTCGTGAAGGTTTACGCCGTTGCGGCCGAAGTACTCGGCGGGCCAGAGATACTTCACGATGTCGTAACCAGTAGCGGAGACAACGACATCGAGATCGTGATGCACGCCATCGGCCGTTTCCATGCCGGTATCGGTAAAGCGCACGATGTCTTCGGTAACGAGTTCGACATTGTCGCGTGTGAGGGCTCGGTACCAGCCATTGTCAACGATTGGTCGACGGACCATCGGGGCATAGTCGGGAATCAACTTGTCGATGAGGTCCTGACGGCCACCAGTTTCGGTCTTGATGTACTCCAGAAGCATGTTGCGGACGAAGTCGCTCTTGGCGGTGATTTGCCCGCCAGTCTTCTCGTACTCCGCATCGCGAATAAGGAAGTCCTTGTCGAAATCAAACAAGTGCATGATCGAGGTGATGCGGCACCAGTTCCAGTAGCCGGGCATGGTGTTGATGAGCCAACGAGATTCGGGTTCAACATGCTTTCCGTATTTGTCGCGTGGGCTGATCCACTGTGGAGTGCGTTGGAACATGGTGACGTGCTTTGACATCTCGGTAACGCGACCAAGCAACTGCACGCCGGTTGAACCATTACCAATGACGGCGACGCGCTTGTCGCTTAGGTCGATGCCTTCAGGCCACTGGGTCGGATGAATGACGAGGCCACCGAAGTTCTCGATGCCCGGGAAATTGGGGAAACTTGGGTTGGCGAAGAGGCCTGCGGCACTGACGATTGCGTTCACATCACGTGACTCGGTCGAACCATCGGTGAGACGGAACGTGACGCGCCACAACTTGGTGTCGTCATTGAAACGAGCTTCGATCAGATCGTGGCCGTGCTTCACATGATCCATGACGCCGAACTTGTTGGCGATATGAGTCAGGTATGCCCGAACCTCGGGACCGCGAGCGAAGTACTCGTCCCATTGGTAGTCCTTCTCGAAACTGAATTCGTACGACGAGCTGAGCGTGTCGACGCGAATGTCGGGATAGCGGTTGATAGCCCACGTGCCGCCGAGTTCCTCGCGGCGCTCGTAGACCGTGAAGTCGATTCCAAGTTGTTCAAGTTGCACGCCGGTAGCGATGCCGTTAAAGCCGCCGCCGATAATCGCGACATGGAACCCTTCGGGAGCTTTGATCTCAGGTGTCGGCCATTCGGCGAAGCCGGGGAAGTCTTCGAACGAAAGAACCATCTTGCGCAACTCAAAGTCGCCCAGTTCCGTTGGCTTACCCAGCACCATGTCGAGCATGGAGTAGATCTCGGCATCGGATGGGGTGCGAAGCGACCAAGACGAGAGATCGGTGGAGAGCAACTCGATGCATCGCTCGATGAGACGTGAGCGATCCTCGGGGCTGAGTTGGGCCACAGGGCCGAGAGCGGCAATTTCGGTGTCGCCACACGCCTGGAAGATAGCGACACGGAGCGCTGCGAGATCGGAATACTCGACTGCTTGACGGATGTAATCGGTATCAATGGTGTCGGCCATGGAAGTTCCCCCTGCGAGATCATGCGGCGACGAACTGTCGCGAGCAGTCAGATTGTCAGAAAAAGTGGGCCCCTGTCACACACGCCATTCCTCTCGGTCCCCCCGAGAGTGAATTTTCGCAATAGCGATGACCGCTTCATTGATTTGGCATTGCCGATAGGGTTCGCAAACTGTTCGGGGATGAGGGGAATCCAAATGACGACATATCCGCGTGAAGAGATCGAAGCGGCGTTTGCCGAGTTTCGCCGTCGTGGGGTCGAGACCCACGACTGGGCCGGGTGGGCGCAGTTGTTCACTGAAGATGCGCTCTACGAGGAGCACAACCTTGGAGTTTTCAATGGTCGTGCTGCGATCGAGAAGTGGATCGTCGACTGCATGGCGGACTACCCGACGATGACCCTTTGGATCGATTGGTACATGATCGAGGGAAATCGGATCAGCTTCTACATCTGGAACAACCTTCCCGACCCCACGGGTGCGGGGCAGCGGTTCGGCTTTCCCAACACAACCATTCTTGAATACGCCGGCGACGGAAAGTTCAGTTTCGAAGGTGACTATTACAACCCTGAAGATGCTGGCCGGGTGTTCGTCGATTGGATCCGGGCCGGAGGAACTCGAGAGACCCCTCAGGATCGGTCGCTTGAGGGCATCGACGGTTGGGCGCCGATGCCTGTTGAGCCAGCATTCCCGCGTGAGGAAATCGAAGAAGAGTTCGAGAACTACCGCAAGCGTGGCGAAGTTGCCGTGGCAACTGGCAACTGGAATCAGTGGGCTGACCAGTTCACCGACGATGCGCATTATCGCGAACATCATTACGGCTATTTCAAGAGTCAGAAAGAAATCCGTGACTGGATCAATGGCGTGATGCAGCCATTCCCATCAATGGAATTCCCGGTTTCCTACAAGTTCATTGAAGGAAACCGAGTGAGCGCGCTCATTCCAAACATCCTGCCTGCGCCCGAAGGCGACGATGGCTACTACGGCTTCGACGTGAACACGATTCTCCATTATGCCGGTAACGGAAAATGGAGCTACGAAGAAGACGTGTATTCGCCTGCTGAGGCTGGCGAAGTGATCTCACGTTGGATCGCTGCAGGCGGAGTGATTCCGAAGTCGTAGCGATACTCAGTTAGATATCGCGTGCCGGGCGGGATCCAGCATGGATCCCGGCTCGGTAACCAAACACGGTTCCATTGCCGATGGTGCCGCCACCGCTCGGGTAGGCCCAACCAAACACATTCGCCGCGGTATTTCCCGCGGCGTAAAGACCTTCGATCACTCCGCCACCTTGGCGACGAACTTCAGCGTCTTTGCTGATCATCGGTCCGCCGTTTGTGCCGAGCATTCCTGGATAGATGCGTACGGCATAGAATGGGCCCTCGAGAAGCGGCCTCGTTGTGCCTGGCCCCATTAGGCCTTTGCTGGTGCGATCGAAGTCTGGGTCAACGCCATTCGCTGCGTTCTCGTTGAATTGATCGACAGTCGCAACAAGTGCGGCGGGATCGATATTGATCATTGTCGCCAATTCGGCGATGGAGTCAGCCTTGATAGCCCAATCGGGGTCGGGCTCGCCGGGAAGCATTGAAAGCACGCGCACATTGGAGCGCACGACGTTGTCGAAAATCTGCCAACACGGTCCGGCATTGGGGAACTCGTGATTGGTGGAATCAAAGACGCCGAATGCTTTCGGGAAATCGTTGTACGGCAATGCTTCGTTGGCGAAGCGTTTTCCCTTCTGATTCACGACCATTGACGACGGTTCACCGCGGCCCCATTCGAACTGGGGAACCATTTCGCCGTTGCGGGTGATCTCAGGGTCGAACATCACGGGCGTTCCCCAATAGGAAGTGGTGTTGCCTAACTGGGCTCCGGCCTTCATGGCCATCGAAAGTCCGTCGCCAGTATTTCCGCCAGGGCTCAGAGGCTTCACGTCGTAACCAAGGTGCGTCATGACCATCTCTCGGTTCCATTCGAAACCGCCGCAGGCAAGAACGATGCCCTTCCGTGCACCGATACGTGAGCGATTGCCATCGTGTTCAACAACTACGCCCACCACAGCGCCAGATTCGTTGACGACGAGATCCTTTGCCGGGGAGGACAACCAAATGTCGACACCGCGGTCGAGTAGTCCTTCAAGAAGAGCGGCGATAAGCGCAGCACCCTTTGGTCGAACGTCCTCGGCTTCGCGACGAGCAAGTTCCGCTTCTATCTCTGGAGTTCGGGGCATGAAATCTTCGGTGAGCGTGGTCGCTGCCCCGAGTGACATAAGCGTGCCGCGCTTGACGATCTTGTCTTTCCACTCCGGCAAGCGTTCGCCGACGGGATAGGGGTTGGCTTCCACGGTGCGACCCGGACGGGGAAGATGGCCTTCCCATCCCCACGGTGTGTAGTAATCGGGGAGAGGTTGAATGTGAAACGTGGCCGGGGTGTGCTCCACGAGGTACTTGAGCATCTCGGGTGCGGTATCGACGAACACCTCAAGCAGTTCGGGATCAGGGGCTCGGCCATCAACAACACGTTTGATATAGGCGAGTGCTGCTTCCTTGGAATCGGGAATGCCGGCCTCGGCCATGACATGGTTGTTGGGCAACCAGATGCCGCCTCCTGAAACAGCAGTTGTTCCGCCGAGGAGTTCGTCCTTTTCGACAACCAGAACCTGAGCGCCTTCATCGGCAGCCATGGTTGCTGCAACAAGGGCAGCGCCACCCGATCCGACGATGATGACGTCGACAATCTGATCCCATTCGGTGGTTGTGGTCATCAGGTTCCCCCAGAGAGAACGGAACGCGGTTTCCGTTGGTGCTGAGGGTAGTTCCGGACAGGAAGTCCTGCGTCAGGTGGGGGTCGGGGCCTAGGGTCAGAGCATGTTCGATCTAAAAATCATCAACGGAACCATTGTCGACGGAACCGGTGCCGCGAGTTTTATCGGAGATGTTGCGATCACTGACGGGATCGTTGTCGATGTTGGCCCCGCCATTCCCGGAGACGCGACCGAAGTCATCGATGCAACTGGTCTTGTCGTGGCGCCGGGCTTTGTCGATATCCATACTCATTACGACGGTCAGGCCACATGGGATCCGGTCCTCGATCCGTCAGCGAGTCATGGTGTCACCACTGTGGTCGTGGGCAACTGCGGCGTCGGGTTTGCGCCAGTGCGTCCCGGTAAAGAGGGATGGCTCGTAGAACTTATGGAAGGTGTCGAAGACATTCCCGGCACCGCGTTACACGAGGGCATCCAATGGTCATGGGAAACGTTTCCGGAGTATCTCGATGCGCTTGCCAGCCGTGAGTACTCGATGGATATCGCTGCGTTTGTCCCGCATGCTCCGCTTCGTGTGTATGTCATGGGTGATCGTGGTGCTCTCGATGTGGAACCAACCAGTGACGAGTTGTCGCAGATGGCCGATCATGTACGCGCGTCGATCGAAGCTGGCGCAATTGGTGTTTCGACTTCACGTTCGCTGAACCATCGCACGCTCGACGGCGAACTCGTGCCCGGAACATTCGCCAATTCGACGGAACTCGTTGCGCTTGCGCAGGCGATGGTCGATGCCGGGGGAGGCCTCTTTGAAGCTGTTCCCACTGGCGAGACAGGCGACGATCGCGACACTGTCCTTGGTGAGATCGCGTTGCTCTCCGAAGTCTCGAAGCGCACCGGCGCACCTGTGTCGTTCCTCATGATCCAGTCGATGGGTGCACCTGATTTGTGGGCGGAGCAACTTGAAGCCGTTCGCAAGGCGAACATCGAAGGTGCGCAACTCGTGCCGCAGGTCGCCGGT
>JAEMTX010000110.1 GCA_016462055.1 Acidimicrobiia bacterium
TATCCAGGGAATGCACCGCTAACGAATAAGCGAGTTCCGCTGGCGTTGAACGCCGCGCCGACAGCTGGAGCCTCGTCGTAGGCCCCTGAATCGCCAAGCCACAGAACCGAGTCGGCGGTCGCCCCGGCGATGCTGGGAGCAACCAGTCCCGTCGACGTTTCGCCCTTGAACACCTGAGACTGCTGACTTCCGATGTCGAAGTTGGCAAAAGGGATCTTGCTCGCTGGCGGTTTCAGTGTGACCGCGAACGCGACCGCCGCAACGACCACAGCACCCACGAGCGCCGAGCTCAACGCCAAACTGTCGGTCTTGAGCATCGTGCCGCGCCGAATGGGGTTCTCAACCAAATAATACGAAGCAAGCGCAATCGCGATCGTGACTGCCATGCGCAGTGCAAACAGAATCGCTTGATTGTTGATACCGGTCCGCTCGGCATCGAGCCAAAGGAAAATTGGCCAGTGATAGAGATAGAGCCCGTAAGAGATCATGCCGGCCCAGCACAGAACCTTGATCGAGATCATCTTTGCGATCAGGCCGTTCCGGGTGACGGCAAAGATGATCGCCGTGGTCCCACACGCGTAGAGCGGGAACCCGCCTCGGGCTAATCCCATGGAACTTTCTGGGACCGCATACCAGGCCCAGAACATCCCAACGATCGCGAGTCCACCAAGCGCATCGGTCCAGAGTGTTGACACTCCTCGGTCTCGCCGGGTTTTTTGATCGACTGTCGAAGATTGTCGCCCGGACCACCACACCGCGAGTAGGCAACCAAGGAGCAACTCTGCCGCCCGAGTGTCGGTGCCGTAATACACGCGGTCCACGTTGTTGCGCAGGACGACTTCGAGAATTACCGACGCGCCGGTCGCCATAACCAGAAGCGTTGTAAGCAACCGGCGGCCGCCGACCTTCATCACGATCATGGCGAACAAGGGAAAGATCACATAGAACTGCTCTTCTATTGCTAGCGACCAGAAATGCTGGAGCGGACTCGGCGAAAGGAAGAGGTCGGCGTAGCTCTTGCCCCCCGTAAGGAAGCGCCAGTTGGCGACGTAACCGAGAGCAGCAAGCATGTCGCCGCGCAGGCTGTTCAATTGCTCGGCTGAACCGATCCTCCACCAGACGACGCCCACGAGCGCGATGGCGATAAGAGCAGCAGGCAAAAGTCGACGGAACCTGCGAGCCCAGAAACGACCGAGGTTGATTCCCTCCGAACGATCCCACTCGCGCACGAGCAGGTTGGTGATGAGAAAGCCGGAGAGGGTGAAGAACGTGGAGACGCCAAGGAATCCACCCTTTGCCCACGTGAAGCCCCCGTGGAAGAGCAGTACTCCGATGACTGCAAGTCCGCGCAGTCCATCGAGGCCCGGCAGATGGGGCATCGCATTCGACGGACGCTCCAGCACATTCGCTGCACTAGCTTCCCGACCAAGTGCTTTGTCAGCCATCGCAACGTCCAGAGGAATTTTTGGAGTGCAGTAGATGCCTGCGCACTTCCCGGAAAACGCAACATAGCAGTGGACCCGGTGTGATCATGTTCAGTCCTCCGGGCGGCCTTCATCTCGCCGATGCGTATCGCACCAGCGTTTGCTACACGAGAAGTACGCTTGGAGAGTGAGCGCGCCGCAGGAACCACACGCGAATCCCCACATCTCGGTGGTAGTCGCCGCTTACAACGAAGAAGACACCATCGGCGCCGTGCTCGATGCACTCGGCGAACTCGACCTCGATATGGAAGTCATCGTCGTAAACGATGGTTCCACGGATCGAACCGCTGCAATCATCGAGTCACGAACCGGTCCGCGTCTCCAGCTCATCTCCAAGCCAAACGGCGGCAAGGGCACAGCATTGCGCGCCGGATTCGAGGCTGCATCGGGCTCCATCATCGTGATTCAAGATGCCGATGTTGAACTCTCCCCGGCCCGAATCCCCGATCTCATCGCTCCGATTCTCGCCGGCGATGCCGATGTCGTTTTTGGTTCCCGATTCCTCGAACCCGTGCCAGGACTCGGTTGGGAACGTCGCCTTGCAAACTGGTTTCTCACGATGCTTTCGAATATCTCGTTCCACACGAAATTGACCGATATGGAAACGGCCCACAAGGCCATCCGCGGAACGTACGTGCAACAGTTCACGCTCGAAGCCACCCGCTTCGACGTCGAGGTGGAACTGACCGCCAAGCTCTCGCGACTCGGAGCCCGAATTATCGAGATCCCCAGCCCCTACACGCCACGTACGGTTGCAGAGGGCAAGAAGATCGGTTTCGGCGACGGCATTCACGCAGTGCAGGCAATCCTTCGCTGGCGTCGCTGGCGACCACAGACCTGATCGACCAGACGCAATCGTTGGTTAGAGGCGCTCGATCTGTTCGTTCGTCGGCACGCCGCCGGCATTGACCGCGTCGAAAATATGTGCGCCGCTCTCGATCCATCTGCCAATCGGCCACGAGAGGTGCTTCACGAGAACAAGAACGACGTCATAGTCATTTGGATTGATCGCGTCGGGATTGATCGACTGACGTTCGCGCCCCGAGATGGTGATCGATGGAACCATTGGGTCTGCGTAGTCAACGATCGCTCCTTCCGCCTCGAGGAGTTTGATGACCTGCACGGCGCGAGAGTTCCGAGTGTCGGACACACCCTCTTTAAACGCCACTCCGAGTGCGAGAACCTTTGCCCCGTTCAGTGTCTTTTCACGTCGATTCAAAAAGCGCGAGACCCGCAGGCAGACGTAATCGGCCATACCGAGATTTGTGTCGGCGGCCAACTCGATGAACTTGGTTTGGAAGTCGTAGGCCCGCGCTTTCCACGAGAGGTAATAGGGGTCGACTGGAATGCAGTGGCCACCAGGCCCGATGCCGGGCCAGAACGCTTGAAAACCAAAGGGCTTTGTGGAGGCCGCCGAAATTACTTCCCAGAGATCGATTCCCATCTTTTCCGAGAGCACCGCTAACTCGTTCACAAGCGCAATGTTCACGGCGCGATAGGTGTTTTCAAGAAGCTTGGTCATCTCGGCCGCGTCGGGCGAACTCACACACGTCACCAACCCGGGTTCGTCCATCACGGCTTCAAGCAACGCTCGTGCGCACTGCGTGCTTTGTTCGTTGACGCCTCCCACGACCTTGGGGGTATTGCGAACAGTGAAACGCACGTTGCCGGGATCGACACGCTCGGGCGAAAACGCGAGCATGAAATCGATACCCGACCGAAGCCCCGTCTCTTCGAGGATCGGTTGCATGATCTGCGTCGTCGTTCCCGGGGAAGTCGTCGACTGAAGGATGACCAGCATCCCCGGCCGAAGTATGGACGCCACCGACGCTGCCGCAGACTGGATGAATGAAAGATCCGGAGTCTTCTGGTCGTCGTGCGGAGTCGGAACGCAAACGAAGACGACATCGACGGTCGACAGGTCGGCCAGATCTGAGGTCGCAAGCATCTTTCCCGAATTAACGACAGCAGCTATGCGAGCCGACTCGATGTCCTCGATGTGACTGTGTCCGGCGCTAAGGCCCTGGATCCGAGGCTCATTGAGGTCGAAGCCCACCGCTCGAAATCCAGTTTCCGCGTAGCCCACCACCAACGGCAGACCGACGTAACCGAGACCCACCACACCGACCGACAACGTCCGTTCCGAAACAGCTGCTTCAAATTCTGTAGTTGTTTTCATTGCGCCACCATCAGAGTCTCGTTGTTATCACGCCACCAATCGACCGTGATGGGAAGACCTTCGTCTATTGACACCTCGGGAGCCCAGCCGAGAATGTTCGCGGCCTTGCTCACGTCGGGCACACGTCGTATGGGATCCTCGAATCCGGGACCATACGCTTCGTCGTAAGAGATATGTGAAATCTTGCTCGATGACCCCGCTGCGCGGCAGATGCGTTCCGCGAGTTCGTTGATCGAAATCTCAATCGAGGTTCCGACGTTGAAGGCCTGCCCAAGAGCTTCATCAAGCGTTCCTGCAAGATAGGTACCGCGAATGGTGTCGCTGACAAATCCGAAACATCGCGTTTGATTCCCATCGCCATGAATGACAATCGGATCGTCGGCGAGAGCCTGTGCCGTCATGCTGGCAACGACCGATCCGTAACCGTTCTGGTGGAGTCGGGGCCCGTAGGTATTGAAATATCGAACAATCGACATGCGCAGACCTCGCTCCGCTGCATAGGCGAACGCGAGATGCTCATCGAGTGCTTTTGAGGTGCTGTACGACCACCGGGAGACGTGGGTTGGCCCGATAACGCGGTCATCGTCTTCACTCATCGGGAACTTCAGTGCTTTGCCGTAGATCTCAGAGGTTGATGCCAGCAGGACTCGAGTGTCGTGTCGAACACAAGCCTCGAGAACACTCTCGGTCCCGTCGACATTGGTGCGTATCGACCGGAGCGGGGCTTCGATGATATTTCGCACGCCCACAGCAGCGGCGAGATGGAAAACCAAATCGGCGCCTCCGACGACCCGCGACACGAGATCGACATCGAGAATCGAGCCCTCGTGGAATTCGATCGATCCTTCGAGATGGGCAAGGTTCGATGCCCGACCGGTCGAGAGATCGTCGATGACTTTCACCTCATGACCTTCAGCGAGCAGGAGGTCAACCAAATTCGAGCCGATGAAGCCGGCACCGCCAGTCACGAGGATTTGCACAAACCCAACAGTAGCGAAGGTTGCGGCCATCGCCATTCGTGCTCGGCAATCACGCGAACGACCGTGCTTACTCACAGATACGCAAGCGTTTCTCGTTCTGTCGGGACCAACTGCCGCCGCCTTCCACCGTGGCTGGCTCACAGTAGGATCCCCGACGATGCCAGCGTCATCCCGACCCACTCGACGGTTCCTGACGGTTCTGGCGCTGATCTGTTTTCTCGGCGCATCGATCCGCGTTTCGTATGTCGTGTTTTTCAAACCCGCTGTTTCGCCGTGCGCTGCAACGCAACTCGAGAGAAACTCCGTCTTCGAATCCGTTAGAACGACCTACTTCATAGGACGTGCCCCCGAAAACATTTGCGGCGATGCTCTCGTCTACCACGACGGCGCGAATCTGCTCGCCAAAGGCGAGGGCTTCATCTCCCCGATCCGCTTCATCTACACCGATGGTGTGAGGTTCAACTCCGCAGACCATCCGCCGCTGTACATGCTCTACCTCGCGGGGTTCTCTGTCGTCGGTCTCGACGGTGTCTTGGCCCATCAATTAGCGAGCTGTTTTCTCGGCGTCGTCTCCATCGCCATCATCGGATTACTGGGTCGACGCCTCGCAAACGAAAGAGCTGGTCTCATCGCGGCATTCCTCGCCAGCATTTACGTTTACATCTGGATCAACGATGCCTTGGTGATGTCAGAAACAATCGCCATCACTGCCACAGCGGCACTTCTCCTACTCACCTATCGGTACGTTTCCGACTCCTCTCGTCGGAACCTTGTATTCCTCGGGCTCATCGCCGGAGTGACCGTGATGACACGCGCCGAACTACTGCTCTTCATCCCCTTGGTGATGCCGTTTATCGCGTGGCGGGTTTCGCACGCGTGGCGGCCCTTCCTCCTGCGACTCCTCGCAATTGGAGCGCTCGCCGGAGCGGTGATGGCCCCATGGGTCATCCGAAACCTCACGACATTCGAAAAGCCGGTGACATTGTCGACCGGGGTTGGAATCACCCTGACCTACACGAACTGCGACGCGACCTATTACGGGGACCTTCTCGGTTACTGGAACTTCCCATGCATCGCTCCCGTGCCAAACGAGGCCGATCAATCGCTCGACGAGGCCCTCTTGCGCAAGCGGGGTATCGACTACATCACTTCCCATAAGAGCCGGATTCCCGTTGTCGTTATGGCGAGGGTAGGCCGGCAGTGGGGCCTCTATCGACCAATGCAACACGTCGAAAAGGACGTTTACGATGACCGTCCGGCAGCCCTCAGCCGGATCGGCTTGGCCCAGTACTACGCATTCATGGCACTGGCGACCGGCGGCGCTGTGGTTCTGTATCGCCGGAAAGTCTGGCTGTGGCCGCTTCTCTCCATGTTCGTGATTGTGACAATCACTGCGGCAACCTCCTACGGCACAACGCGGTTCCGGACACCTGCAGAAGTGAGCACCGTCGTCCTCGCCGGTATCGCCATTGACGTCATCGTGAACCGCTGGCGACGCCGGACCGCGGTCGGCCCCGCCCCCGAACCTGGAATTCCTCCCGCCCAGAATTCGGAAATGACTTCGGCGAATCCTTCTTCACCATCGCTATGAG
>JAEMTX010000111.1:0-1051 GCA_016462055.1 Acidimicrobiia bacterium
ATACCGGCGCGTGCTCTCGCGTTTGGAGGGTTTACGGCGCTTGCAACTCTTGTAGGTGCTTTTGGGCAAGTTCGCCCCGACGCCGTTCTCGCTATGTCGCCGCCGTTAACGCTTGGGTTAGCTGGACGAATCGCGGCAACGGCCCGGCGGGCACCACTGGTCTTCAACATCCAGGATGTCTTCCCTGACGTTGCGATCGAGTTAGGGCTCCTTTCGGGAGATCGAGTGATTCGAGCAGCTCGAGCGCTTGAACGGTTGAGCTATCGAATGTCTGATGCAGTAACGGTGCTTTCCGACGACCTCGCCGACAATGTGCGGTCGAAAATCACCATCGGCCTCGAGGGGGAGCAAGCACAGACTCAAGCGAAGAAGGTCCGTGTCATCCCCAACTTTGTCGATACCAATGCGATTCGTCCGGCGGCACGAGAAAATTCTTATCGCGAGCAATACGGACTCATCGGAAAAAAAGTGGTGATGTACGCGGGGAACGTCGGTTTCTCTCAGTCGCTCGATCTAGTTCTTGAGGCGGCTCGCTCATTTGAAGTGAGCCGGCCCGATGTGGTCTTTGTGATCAATGGGGGCGGTTCGGCGAGGCCCGATCTCGAGCGCGACGCAGCACATCTTCAGAATGTGCGTTTCATCGATATGCAGCCGATCGAACGACTGCCAGAGGTGCTTGCCGCTGGCGATATTCATGTCGTGCCGCTGCGTGCAGGGTTGGCTTGGTCAAGCGTGCCTTCGAAGCTGTATTCGATTCTCGCTGCTGGTCGAGCGATTGTTGCGAGTGTCGATTCGGGCACCGAAGTGGAGCGCACCTTAGAACGGGCTGCGGCGGGAATCGCCGTTCCGCCCGATGATCCGCGAGCGTTTGCTGGCGCAATCGGTGAACTCATCGACGATTCGGATCGAGCAGCCCGGATGGGCGCATCGGGTCGGTTATTTGTCGAGCGCTGGGCCTCTCCTGCGGTGGTAGCGGAGTCGTATGAAAATCTCTTTGCTGAACTGATTGGACGTAAGAAATCCCGTCACCAGGCCGGTTCTGACAAGTAAG
>JAEMTX010000111.1:1061-6235 GCA_016462055.1 Acidimicrobiia bacterium
GGCGAGCACTGACCGCTAACATTGTCGACCTATGGGTAAAGCATCTCAGGCGAAAAAGGCAGCCCGGTTGGCCCGCGAGAGCGGCCAGTTTGAACAGCGCCCGAAGCGTCGTCTGGCGTTTCCGCTCACCATTGCTGCCGCAGTGGCGATAGGCATCATCGTGGTGGTGATCGCTCGCCAGCCAGCCAGTACCCCCAAGCTGACATTCGATCCGACCATGGTCACGGTCGATCCGAATTCGATTACCGCGGATTCTTCGGCGACGACACTCCCTGCTGGCGGATCAGATCCAGTCCCCACCACTCTTGCGGCGGGCCAGTGAGGGCTGTCGTACTCGTAGGCGGGTTTGGCACGCGTCTGCGTCCACTCACGAACGACCGGCCAAAACAGATGCTCCCAATCGTGGGTGTACCGATGATTGAACGAGTGGTGGCCACACTCGGATCCCATGGGGTTACCGAAGCAGTGCTTTCGCTCGGATATCGCCCCGATGCATTCACTGATGCCTACCCCGATGGCATTTGTGCTGGGGTATTGCTGCATTACGCGGTGGAACCTGACCCTCTCGACACAGCCGGGGCAGTTCGCTATGCGGCGCTGTCCGCCGGAATTGATGACACTTTCATTGTTGTCAATGGCGATGTTCTTACTGACCTCGACGTCACTGAGCTTTGGAACTTCCACAAAAGCCATAGCGCAGAAGGCACCATTGCCCTTACCCCAGTCGACGAACCATCACATTACGGCGTCGTCCCGATCGATGACGATGGGCGAGTCATCGAGTTTGTGGAGAAACCCGCACCAGGGACCGCTCCAACGAACTGGATCAACGCTGGAACATACGTTCTCGAGCCGTCTGTCCTCGATCGCATCGCTGCCGATCGAAGAGTTTCGATAGAACGCAAGACATTTCCGTCGATGGTCGCCGATGAGAGTCTGTATGCCCTTCATAGCGACGCTTACTGGATCGACGCGGGGACTCCGGCCGCCTACTTGCGCGCGCAACTCGACCTCATCGATGGCACTCGCTCCCATGAAGACGCTCTTAGGCCCTCCGATGAAGTTGATACGTCGGCCGTTGTTGAGAATTCAGTCCTTGGTGCCAATGTTGTGATTGGCAACGGCGCAGTTGTGCGAAACTCGGTGCTGATGGACGGGGTGACGATCGGACCCGGAGTCAGAATCTATGACTCAATCATTGCAACCGGCGCTCGCATCGGGCCTGACTCGCAAATAAGTGAAGTTTCTGTGGTCGGCACTGGCGTTGAACTCCCGGCGCATTCCGCACTGGTCGGTGCTCGAATACCTGAAAGCGATTGACAATGCGTGCAGTAGTCACTGGAGGGGCCGGGTTCATCGGTTCAACGTTGGTTGATCGCCTGCTCGCTGAAGGTCATACCGTTTCTGTTTTCGATAATCTCGCCACTGGACGGTTGTCCAACCTTGCAAATGCAGAAGGCGCCCGTGAGCGATTTACCTTCGTTGAGATTGACGTTCGCTCATCTGAGATTCCGGCGGCACTCGCATCGGCCGAACCGGAAGTTGTCTTCCACCTTGCCGCTCAGGCTGACGTTCGTGTTTCTGTCGAGCGACCGCTCTTCGACGCCGAAGTGAATGTTTTAGGTGGTCTGAATGTGATCGAAGGTTCACGTTTGGCAGGCGCCCGCAAAGTGGTCGTTGCCTCAAGCGGAGGAACGATCTACGGAGATCCAGCGCCCGAGGATTTGCCGGTGGATGAACAGCACCCGCAACATCCGATCTCTCCATACGGTGTGGCGAAGAAGGTCATTGACGATTATCTGCATGCGTTCCAATTCCTACATGGCTTGAACTATGCAGCACTCGCTTTGGCCAATGTTTATGGCCCACGTCAAGACCCGCACGGCGAGGCTGGGGTCGTCGCGATCTTCGCTGGTCGACTTCTGGCCGGAGACGGATGTCGCATCTTCGGCGATGGTGAACAGACTCGCGACTTCGTGTTTGTTGACGATGTTGTCGACGCATTTGTTCGTGCGGCCGATCAAGGCGACGGAGTCCTCTGCAATATCGGAACCGGAGTTGAAACTTCCGTCAACAAGCTTTATCGGTCGATGGCTGCTGCGGCCGGAAGCGATAGCGAGCCTGTCTATGAGTCGGCACGTGCTGGCGAGCTCGCGCGTTCTGCGCTGAATCCAGGCTTTGCGGGCCAGACGCTTGGTTGGAGTCCACGCACATCACTTGCTGATGGTGCGGTGGCAACTCTTGATTGGTTCCGCGCACAGGTGAAGGATTAGTTCTTCAACGCTTTCCATGCATTACGTAACTTCCGCTGAATCCTGAACGGGAGCATCGACCGAAATCGGACGAGTTCCTCGTTCGCTTCGTGGAGTTGAAGCCTGTACGCCTCGGCTCGCGGTTCCCACTCTCCGAAAAGAGAGTTGCGGCTGCGATTGTGGGAAATAGTGAGAGCGAGATCTTTATCTCTCGGATCAAACGAAGCCACGATGAGTCCATCGCCGCTGAACGATTCGGAGATCGTGTGTTCGGCGATGATGTGAGCGCCTGACCACACCAGAATGTCGAGAACTTGTTGATGGGTGGTTGCGCTTCCCGTGATCGACAGGTCATGAGTGCTCACGATAAGGAACCGGACAGCACCTTGGCGAAGCCGTTCGCTTGCGCCAAGGAGTAACGGGACTTCACCGCCTTGTATGTCGGAAAGGAGAATGTCGGCTCGTTCGATGCCACAGGTCGAGAGAAGCGAGTCGAGATCGTGTGATGGGAGATCAACAGGATTCGGATTGGTCTCGGTGACGAAACCGCTGACTGATCCACCGCCAGTACCAATCGCAGCATTTATGAATGTGCCGGTCCGGTTATTTATAGCGAAGTTTCGTTGACCAACTTCGAGGTGGTGAGCGTCGGGCTCGAGGCAGATCGAAGTGCCGTCGGGAAATTCGTTGAGGAACCAGAGGCTGTAATAGGCCCAGAAACTTCCGAGCTCGATCATTGTTGGAGTTTGGTTGTCAGGAAGAGTCTCGGCCAACCGATTCAGAATTGCGGCGAATGCGACTTCTTCTTGGGGTTCGTGAATGCCCCGAAGACAGCGGATGATTTCACTTGTGAGCGTTCCGTAGTAGCAGCCGTCTTCTACCAAGACCCCGTTGTGCATCACCTGGACGCGCCCGTTTTGGTGATCAATGATTTCGCCCGCGTTGGGAACACGGGGAAGGTGATCGGCGTCGGTGCATGAAATGGTCATCGCCACGCGGGATTGAAATGCGATCGGAATCTTGGTGAAATCGGGCACGAGGCCATTGGGTCGAGCCGTGCTCAGGGCGATTGATGTCGGGGGAGCGGGAGCACGGGGCGGCGGATTGTCTACGGGAGGGATCATTGATGTTGTCATTTCGGTGGCGGCGCGAGCGGACTATCGGAAGAGGTCCTCTTTTGAAGGACGGACTATTTCCTCGGCGACGCTGCCATCGCGGAGCCACGAGGCGTCGGCTCCGCGAATAACAGCGACGGGGATATTCGTCGACTTACCCATCACCAGTTCGGCTGCTGCTGCAAGTTCGTCGACGATTGCGACTTCGGTGACCTGCATTTCGCGTCCGAGTGCATCGGCTGTGCCTCGGAGGTCGACAACACCTGCCACACCGGCGCAGCCGATGGCCACATCGGTAACTCCTCGTCGCCAAGCGCGCCCAAAGGTGTCAGAGATGATGACAGCAACATCAACGCCAAATCGGTGGCGAAGACCATCGCGGATCCGACGGGCTGATCGATCGGAATCAATTGGGAGAAGCGCAGCCCACCCTCGTTCAACGTTCGAAAGGTCAATGCCGGCGTTGGCGCACACAAAACCATGTTCGGTTTCGCTAATGATGAGGTCACCTCGGCGTCGGAGAATTCGAACTGATTCCCGTTCAACGAGTGGCTTGTGACTGAGGGGATCATTGGGATCGATGGCCACAAGCCGATCCTCTGCCTTCGAAATGATCTTCTGCGTGACAACCACAACGTCACCGTTGGCGAGGTTCGTTTCGCTCGAACGTGCAGCAGCAGCGGCAATGATCGATGCAAGGTCGTCCCCGGCCACGATTTCGCCAATGCCTTCGATACCGAAAATCTCCATGCGGCTCATAAGTTTGCTCCAGCTAGAACGGTGAGCGCGAGCGATTCGGAAACGCCTGGCTTACTCATAACGGTTTCGGTCACGACGCATCGCAATCCGAGATCTTCGATGGCATTCTTTAGTTTCGAATCTTTGTTGTCGATGATGAGTGTGCTGACAAAATCTTTGTAGAGCGCAGCGATGCCGAGGACGGACGCGTCGTGGCCAAGTTCAGACATCATTCGATCAGCAGGCCCTTTGAGTGCGGCGCCCGCAATGATTGGAGAGACGGCGGTAACCACGCTGCGGCGGTTGACGAGTGCATCTCGTATTCTGGGAATAGCGAGTACGGGTGCAATCGACACGATCGGATTCGAGGGTGCGATAACGATGAGGTCGGCATGGTTGATTGCATCAATCACGCCTGGTCCTGGCTGACAAGACTCCGCGCCGTCAAACCGCACAGCAGAGACCGGAACGGAATGGTGTCGTTGAACGAAGTACTCCTGAAAACTGATCTCGCTGCCTGCCGCGAGGCTCTTGAAGTGGTCGTTCGATGGATCATCAGCAGCCAACGTGACCATTGTTCGAAGACGGTCGCATGTTGCGGGAAGCACGTTGAGCCCAAGGCCCCAGGCAGAAATGATTTCAGCGGTCACCGTCGTAAGGTCGGCGCCTTCGGAAATTCTGTGCGTTCGGTAGAGGTGAGTTCCGAGGTCGCGGTCGCCGAGGCCAAACCAGCTGACACCGCCGTACTGTTCAAGCATTGATCGTGCTTGCCAAGATTCGTCGACCAACCCCCACCCGGTTTCGGGGTTGATTGCCTCGGCCAACGTGTAGGTGACAGTGTCGAGATCGGGAGAAATACGAAGTCCATGAAGGTCAAGGTCATCGCCTACATTGACGATCGCTGCGACCTCGGAAGCGTTGACAACCTGCAGCAGCGCCCGCAACATACGAGCAGCGCCAACGCCACCGGCGATGACGGTGATCATCGCAGTCAGGCGTTATCGCGCTGGTAGCGAGCGACGTTTTCGAGATCGGCATCGTCCATCATGTGGACGAGTTCTGCAAAAGA
>JAEMTX010000316.1 GCA_016462055.1 Acidimicrobiia bacterium
GCACTCGCCTGGTTATACGCCCACGCCAAACCGCCTGCCGCTAGGAGGCAGGCGAACACGATGAAGATATTCAGTGAGAGCAGCAGCCGTTGAGGCCACGTGCGGGAGGGATGACTCACGTGCGAACACTACCGGAACGTTCCTCGTTACTCACGTCGCCCACCTGTCGATGGCGCGGGGACCGTCGTAGGCTCCGGGTAAGTGAAGACATCAACCCTTACCGCCCTGAGTATCGAACCCATCGCTGTCGTCGGTGGCATGGTCGCGTCTGGTCTTGCCGATGTGACCTCAGATCTTGCCGCTCTCGATTCATCGGGCTGGTGGGCAGTTGTTCTGCCATTCGATGGCGACCCGATCTGTGCGCGATTCGAGCGTCGCCGACCAACTGTGTCGCTGCCACGTTCTGCGCAGCCTTGGAACGGCCCAGCACTCGAATCGTGGACATCATCTCTTTCCCGAGCCGAGTTTTCCCAACGAGTTCACGACATTCGCAATTCCATCGCAGCGGGCGATGTGTATCAAGTGAATCTCACTCGCCAATTGTCCGCGCCGCTTCCCCCCGAAGCATCCATGCTTGCCTTGGGCCAACAACTTGCTGCGGCAAACCCCGCACCATTCTCCGCAGTTATCGAACTTCCTGCACTCGATCTCCGAATCGCATCGGCATCTCCTGAGCTCTTCTTGGCTCGCGACGGTTCCCGGCTGCGCTCAGCTCCAATCAAAGGAACCACGTCAGCGGGTGGCGATTTCAGCGAGAAGGACTGCGCCGAAAACATCATGATCGTTGACCTCGTGCGAAATGACTTTGGTCGCGTGTGTCACCACGGTTCGGTTCACGTGCCGAGCCTTCTCGAACGTCAACATCATCCCGGCCTTGACCATCTCGTCAGCACCGTCGAAGGCGAGTTGCGTCCAAACGTTGGTTGGCCCGAACTCATCGAAGCAACCTTCGCTCCGGGCTCAGTGACCGGTGCCCCCAAGATCGCTGCCGTTCGAAGAATTCACGAACTTGAGCCCGTCGATCGCAATATTTATTGCGGTTCAATCGGATGGGTCGACGCCGATCGATCAATCGGTGAACTGAATGTCGCAATCCGAACCTTCTGGGTCAATGAAAATCGACTGTGCTTTGGCACTGGTGGCGCAATTACGTGGGACTCGACCGCAGATGGTGAATGGGCCGAAACAGAACTCAAAGCAGATCGTCTCATCGCTCTCGCTTCTTCTCGACCCGCATGAGTAGACACGTCATTTGGGTCAACGGCGAACTCCTCGAAAGTTCGAAACCTTCGCTTTCGGCCAACGACCACGGGTTCCTCCTCGGCGATGGCATCTTCGAGACGTTGATCGTTCGCGACCGACATCCTGTTTTCATCGATCGCCATCTTCGACGTCTTCGAACAGGAATCGACCGACTTCTCATCGCGAACACGCCGCCCGACGATCAACTCACGAACGCGATACTGCAGCTTCTCGAAGCCAACAATCTTGTCGATGCCCGCGTGCGCATCACTGTCACCCCTGGCTCTGGAATCTCCGCGCTTGAACGAGGTGCCCAGCCGTTGACGGTCATGACGGCAGTTCCTCTCGGTGCCAAACCTTCATCAGTTTCGCTGTGCACAGTCGATTGGGTCCGCAACGAACGATCCCCGCTCGCCGGACTCAAGTCCACGAGTTGGGGCGAGAACGCTTCCATTCTCCGTTTCGCCCGAAGCAACGGATTCGACAACGCGATTCTTTTCGACAGCACTGGTC
>JAEMTX010000317.1 GCA_016462055.1 Acidimicrobiia bacterium
GGCACAGTTTCTAAGGTCGCCTCGAAACGACCAGGTGTGAACTCGAATCTGCTTACCGATCCAGAACTTCTTGATCCGTTATCGGGCAATGCCGTGCTCAATGGCATTCCCGTCACCGTTGTTCCGGCCTAGCCCGCACTCCCAAGAATCAAGTCAGTTTGGTTCGACTGCTAACGGATGAACGGCGAGTGCTTCCGCCTCGGCCTCTGCTCGAAGTGCCCGGGTCAGGAACAAGAACACGATGCCCCACAGAAGGCTTCCAGCGCCAATGATGGCGATCGTTGCCGAAGGACCGATCACACCACTCATAAGCCCCGAGAACACCAGCGAAAGGCTCATCGCCAAGGTCACTAACGCAGCATCAGCAGCAAAGATCCGACCTCGCAGTTCATCTGGTGTCAGCATTTGCAACCCATAAATGGTGAGCGCCCACTGCGCGCCGCCACCGAGGTGGGCCAGCATCACGCCAATCGCCGCAAGTACCAACAATGGAGCGATAGCGACGCCCAAATACATAGTTCCGTAGCCGATCGCCGCGAACCCACACGCCAGTAACACTCCATGGATACCCCGAGCGACAAGGCGCGTAATAAGTAGCGGCCCTAGGACGACACCAACCCCCCGACCGGCAAGCAAAAGCCCGATGGCGCCGTCGCTTCCTTCAAATTTCACTGTTGCCAACACAGCCAACATGCCCACAACGCCAGCACCGAAACCAAAACCGATATGCGAACCAATCAACGCCATGATCGCAGGGTGTCGCCGCGCATGAGCGAGAGCCTCCCGGGTATCACGAATTGGTCGCATCCGCTCGGTGTAAGCCCGCGCCGTTCCCGAGGCTTGAAGTGACTCACGAATACTCAAAATGAGAAGTGCCGCAATAACAAAACTTGCTGCATCGGCGATGAATGCGGCATTGCGACCAAACGCGACCGTGAATAGTGCACCGAGCGCTGCGCCTATCGCGAGCATCGCTCCCCATGTCGCGGCCATCATCGAGGTCGCGGTTGCGAGGTCCTTTTCTTCCACGATGTTCGGAACGCCAGCCTGTGCTGCGGGGCCAAAGAACGAACCCAACGCTGCGACTCCACCTTGGGCAACAAACACGATCCACGGTGCACCGTGACCAGCAAGGAGGAACGTCAGCGCAACAACTGCCTGGGCAAAGGACGCAATGATCAAAATCTTGCGACGATCAAACCGATCGGCCACGGGACCAGCAATCGGTCCCATGATGAATGTGGGAAGCGTTTGCGCAACCCAAAATGCGGACGCCAGAAAATCCGAACCAGTTGCGTCAAGCAAAAGGCCGATAGCGGCGACCGCGGCAAACCAGTCACCGCCGTAGCTAATGACCTGTGCGGTGAAAAGTTTTCGGAATGCAGGGTTACGGCGAAGCAGCGACCACATCAGTGGTTAGGCCGGATTCCAACCATCGACGATTCCAGTGAGTCCGGTGGGCTCATGAGGGCCAAACGAAAGTTGCTCGAGCACGCCGACACCCACTCGATCACCCATACGAACCTTGCACAAGGTCTGGATATGGATGCACGAAGGATCCTGCGGGTTGAACTCGCCCAAGGGGATCGATTCGCTACCAACTTCAAGGGTTCCGTGCAAGGAACCATGCGACCAATGCGGGTGGCTGTAGCCGATACCGCGCATACGGAAGGTGTACATCGGCTCGAATTCAATGCGATCGACGGTGCCATCGGCATGGCTCACTTCAATGGC
>JAEMTX010000318.1 GCA_016462055.1 Acidimicrobiia bacterium
CGCCAGGTTTCAGGGATGGCCGTCATCATGAGCGGCGTATCGGCGTGACTGTGGTGATTCGCGGCGAAGATCGCTGGGCCCTCGAGGTCGGCGAGGCGTTCGGTGCCGTGAATCGACGGCGTTGCCAGCAGATCAATGAGCGGCTTCATGACGCCATTGAGGATGAGTACACGGGCGACTCGTGCCGGATACGAACGGGCCCAATCAGTGTCGTAACTGGAACCTACGTTCTTCTCCTTTTTCAGGAGATCAACGCCGGCAGGAACCGAAGGAGCCTTCATAATTGCCTTCGCCATACGAGTGACGCGAGAACCAGTGCGGGTTGCGGTAGAGACCGAACGGTTCACCGGGAGGCGTTTTATGAGGCGAGTTGCCTGTTTGCGGGTGATGGGCATCGGTCGCATGGCTGTCCTCAGGAAACGTCGGCCATGAGGATGGGCGGATTGTGCAAGTGCGTGATGGTTGCATCGCGACCGACGACATCGCTGGCCATTTCGAGTGCATCCTGCAGAGTCGACGCTGGCTTGAAACCAAGACGGCGAACCGCGCGCACATCGCCACCAACGATGATCACCTGGCCGACATGCTCAAGCGCGTGTGAGCACCAGTACCACATGTAGAACGGATGCACGCCGTGGTACGCATAGCTCGTGCGATAGAGATGGCGATACCACTCGTCTTCGGCGAATGACTTTTCAAACTGTTCGGACATGACAACAGGGTCATGGGTCTGTGTAAGTACCTGATCGAAGAAGTCGATGTATGACGGGTGATGTACGGGATGGAATTCCCATGGCGTCGGGTGGCTCATGATGACCACGCCGCCTTCACGAACCGGCGGACGGCCGCGATACAGATTGAAGAAGTAGCCAAGACCAAGGCAAGCAACGAGAATCGGATTGAGAATCGAGTTCACGTTGTAGGGGCTGATGTAGGGAAGGCCCATCGTGAGAATGTCGGTCTGGCCTTCAACCTGCACGAGGTGCTGGGCATAGACATTCTCAGTCGTGAGTTTGTGGACTGCTTCAACCTCGCCGGCCTGCACCGATGTCATCGCGTGCGGTGCTTGCCATGAGTTGAAGATCGAGCGACGTGTGCGCTGCGGCATGCGATCGAGTGCAGTCTTCATACCCGCAACTGTGATTCGGTCCTTGAGCGACCATTCCCATTCGCGCTTTTGCAGCACGCTCATAGGGCCTTCGGTGCCGAAGACGTTGTTGTTCATGGTGGTTTCGATCTGGAAAACCTTCACGCCTGAATCGCGCAGCACTTTGCCCATACGCCAGTTCGCTGAATGCAGTTCTGACTTGTGCTGATCCATGAACGACTTGGAATGACGCATTGTCTGGGGATTGTGGTGATGGCGAAGCGAACGGTACGAAGCCAAACCGGTAGCGGTCGACTTCCATCCACCGTCCATCGAGACGAGATTGATGTTGACGTAGATGATCAGATCGCTCTCGGCAGCGCGCTTATTGATTTCGACTTCCTCGCCCTTTTCGGTCTCACCGATAAAGAGAAGGTTGTCGGGATCTTCAGCATCGTGATTGACGAGCAGTCCTTGCGGTGCAAATGCGTCATAGACGCGATCGCCAACTGCGTGGCGAAGTTCGTCTTCGGTCATGCGGCGGTGGAGTGCGAGAGCAGCAATGAGCATGACGTCATCGACGCCAGCGGCGGCTGCGAGTTCAAGTACGGCCTCAATGACGCGTTGACGAATGTCGGGGCGCTTC
>JAEMTX010000319.1 GCA_016462055.1 Acidimicrobiia bacterium
GTATCGTAGGAAAAGTGTCTAACTGGTTGTGGTAGCCCAGAACTGAGTCATTGTAAAACTGCCGAGCGTACGCCACTCGACTTTCGGTGGATGTGAGTTCTTCTTGCAAGGCGAGGAAATTCTGATTGGCTTTGAGATCCGGATAAGCCTCAGAAAGGGCGAAGAGTTGCCGTAGCGCTCCCGTCAAGGCATTATTGGCTTGAGCTTGTGATTCCGGAGCAGATGGAGCGGCGACGGCAGCATTACGCGCATTGATGACTGCCTCAAATGTGGATTTCTCGTGCGCCGCATATCCCTTAACGGTTTCAACCAAATTGGGGATGAGATCCAAGCGCCGTTTGAGTTGAACGTCCACCTGTGACCAAGCGTTATCCACCATGTTCCGAGTTCGAATGAGGCGGTTGTACAAAACAACTGCCACCAGCGCCACGATGACTACAACTCCAAGTAAATACATCATGTCTGTATCTTACGCCATAACCCTTCAGCAATGTGTTCAGAAGGTAATCATTGACGACGAATCAGCCCCAAAGCACCCTGAATCAACTGCCGCGGAGCACTGCGAAATTTATGAGAAGCAGACTTTGTTGGGCCAACTCGGGCAATGATCTGACGATAAATATCTAGGTAGGACTCGGCTAGATGAACCATGGAGAATTGTTGAGATCGGTTGTGACCCGCTTCAACCAAACGCTCACATAAATCGTCATCTGATAACAACCGTTTCAGTGCTGCCTCAAGATGGCGCGGTTCGTTGGGGTCAACCAAAAGTGCATCGACTTCATGCGTCGCCACGTTCATGTACCCATCAAGAGCGCTGGCGACGATAGGCGTATGTGCGGCCATGGCCTCAATCAATACGACTCCAAAACTCTCACCCCCGAGTGAGGGAGCGCAAAAAATATCTGCTTCATGTAGACGCCGCGCTTTTTCGGCGTCGGAAATTCTGCCGAGCCACAGTAAACGAGGATCTCCCGCCCAGTCGCGTTTCAGTCGCTCGGTCTCGGGCCCATCAGAAGCAATCCAGAGATCAACGTCTTCAGGTAACGTTGCGTGCGCTTGGAGGAGCACTTCTAAACCCTTGCGAGGTTCGTGTCGTCCACAGAAAAATATTGAGCGCCTCGCATCTGTTTTCTTGATGACCCGTTGAGAACTATCAAAGCGATCGAGTTCAACACCGTTCGGGAGAATTTGATATTCGCCGCCGAGATAACGCTGGGCAAGCAACACAGCGTCCTTGGAAACTGCGACTCTATGATCAATAGCACTAGCAAACCCTTTGAGCGGAGCACTGAGATATTTATAACTCAGACTTTCACCGGCGGCATGAAAGGTTGCCACAATCGGGGCTGTGCGCATCACCAATGCAGTGATGCTGGCTCCCGGCGTTAAAGGTTCGTGGATATGCAAGACATCGAATTGCTCATCTCGCAAAACGCGAATGGTCCGCAACGCTGCCGAAGGGTCTGGAGCAAGTGGTGCGATGGACCCGTTAGCAACGGTCGGCAAACTTTCGCCGATAGGCGTGACGAATGAGTCAGGGGGCGCCCCATCACATGGGCCGAGGACTCTGACCTCATGGCCCATACGTCGTAAGGCTCTCGCCAGACCCATGACCTGACCCTGCACACCGCCGGGTGTCGTGAGACTGTAAGGACACAGCAGACCGATCCTGAGGTGATCTTTCACTTCTGGAGTTTGGCGGGTGCTCGTGGACGACATGACCTTGC
>JAEMTX010000112.1 GCA_016462055.1 Acidimicrobiia bacterium
AAGGTCGCTGTTGGCGACTCGGTTGGCTCCGGCGATGTCGTTGTTGTTATCGAGTGACCACCGACGGATAACTGCCATCGGCCAATTCGCTTTGGGTGTTCATTCATCGGTTAACGCTGCAGGAGGGCTCGTACTTTCCGAAGTGGAGCGGTGACGCGCCAGGAGATGGTTTTCTGGATCGCGTAAACCTCTGCACGAAGAGCGTCACGCTCTGACAGTGCTTCGTTGAGGCGATCGGCGACGAGCATCCGATCACGATCGATCTGTCCCAAATGATCTTGAACCTCAGCAATCATTCGCTGGGCGGTTGGAGCGATCGAACGATCGAGGACATTGACCGGAGCTTCGAGCCGTGGAACTAGCGCCGCCTCGTGTTCCCGGGCGACGTAAAAGCGATTGAGTCCGTCAAACAGAACAAACTGGTAGCCGTTATGAAGTAGGTAATGCTCCCACTCGGAATGTCGCGAAGTTGGAATTGGACGCGTGCTAAGGGCGAACTCTCTCGCCGCTTCCATGTTCACCGCTTCGACCGATTCGACAACGATGATCCAAGGTCGATGGCGAGCAAGATCGGCTCCACCGAGGACACTCGCTTCGGCCCCTTCGACGTCAATCTTGAGAAAGTGAATCTCGCCTTCTACGAACTCGTCCCAGATCGAAGCGAGTGAGCGAGTCGGAACGATGACTTCTTCGACCGACATGCCCGATTGCCGATACTGATCGGCCGCATCCGGATCGTTCGTGCTGAGGGCGCGACCCTCTCCCACAGCGAAGTACTTGCGTTCACCTTCTACATCCTCGACGGCAATTCGGAGATTGATGTCGTTGGGCCTGCGTTCGCAGAGATTGGAAAAGACTGGTTCCATCGGCTCGATATTGATTCCGGTCCATCCAGCATCGGAGAAGACCCGTGTGACCGAGTCGGTGTCGGGATCGTTAGCGCCGACATCGATCCACTGTCCTCTGGGGAGGTGCCCCAGGGTCCGCCAAAGCACGACGTCTTCACCATTCTGCGCAAATGACTCAAACATGATTCCCCCTTGGCTGCTGCACGACCGACCCCCAAACGACGCAGCACTCGTCGGGCCCGCAATCCCACTTCGCCCAACGGCGCTGCAGTCTCATTTTACAACAAACATTCTGAGCCAGAACGCTACGGTGCTAGCGCACGGAATAGCAACAGAGCCTGTCGAAGAGTGCAGTCTCAGCCTCAGCGCACCCAGCCGCTGGGTGAAGGCAACGGAAGATCGAGATACGTCACGATGCCTGGCTTGGCCTCGCACACCGACGCAACGGCATCTACGGCCGGCAGCGACGTCATCACCATTCCCAACACCATGTAGTCGCTAAATGACTTCGCTTTGAAATCTTTCGGCGGAAACACTTCGAGTTTTGTGCGCACTGATGGCATGCCATCGATTTCGACGATGTAGCCGTGTTCGATCTTCCAGTCCGGTTCAAGCGTTCGACCCTTACGCCAACGCACATCACACGACACCACTTTGCGTTCGCCGATCCAGCCTTGCCAACTGGCGGAAACTCCTGCGACACAACCAGCGTCAATTGACCAAGAACCAAGATCAAGTGCTTCAGTCGTGATGGCGTACTCGGTCTCGCAACGGACCTCGTCGAACTCGATGCCGAGCGCCTGACCCATCAGATGGACCGCATCACCGAAGACTGCAGTCCCCTGTTTGGTCATTGTCGACAAGTTCGGGTCGTCTGGAAGTAATCCGTAGCCCACTGATTTTTCGGTATCCCCCGAGTCATAGCCGGTGGAATCGACCGATTCGAGCATGCGAATCGAGTCGATCCGATCGCAAACCCCGGCAGAGACGATGCCGAGCAGATTGGCCATACCGGGGTTCATGCCCGATCCGAAGATTGAGCTCTTTCCCCGTTCACACGCCTCGAGGATTCGTTGACGATCAGCACCAAGTGCATGGCCAGTTATAAAGCCCGCAGTTGCGGTGATGTTGATCCCACTCTCGAGGATGCGAACCATGTGGTCAACGTCGGGCCACTTGGGGTTGTAGATCACACAGTCGGGTTTCAAATTCAGAAGGGAGTCGATGTCGTTTGTAGCGAGAATCCCGATGGGATCGACCCCGCACAGCTCGCCTACATCGCGACCTACCTTTTTGGATTCCCACGCATAGCAGCCCACGATCTCGAGTTCAGGATTTGCAACAGCGGCGATCACTGATCGTTGACCAACATTGCCAGTCGTCCACTGCACGACTCGATACACCTTCGCTGACATCAGTCCCCCACTTCAGAAACGACCATACCGTCTTGCTTGGAAGTGAGAGTAGATCGCGACGGAACTCAGCGCGTCGAAATCACAAGAGTTCCGCCAACACGGTCTGGCCATCCGCGATGAAGTTCCCCGCCAATTCCGGTTCCATAAACAAGTACTACCGCTCCAACCGCAAATGGTCCGAGTGGTAGTGCAAGCACCGACCATGGCAGCAAAGCACGAAGACCGCATTGCGTCGCAGTAGGACGGCTACCGTCGACATAGCGCACGACTCGTAAGCCAAAGAGCAACTTCCCGGGTGTTCGTTGTACCGCAAGAACAAAAAGAAATTCATAGACAATGGCGAAGGCCAGTGCAGCAGGAAGCAACCAACTCGGAACATCGAATTCGAGTTGCCCATTGGAGGATTTCGCGGTGATGGCGACTACGACCAAGACAGGAAGCGCAACAACGGAAAGATCGAGAGCACGAGCTCCGAACCGTGGTCCTGGTGCAGCGAGACTGAAGGGACCCGTCTTGGGGAAGTCTTTCGCCGTTGGGACTCGGCGGGGTACTCCCATTGGGTCTGTCTGTTCACTCGGCTGCATCGGTTAACGCCTCGGCCATCGATGGATGTACAAATAGTGACTCGTGCAAGTCGGTGACATGCAATCCGGCACTAACAGCAAGCGCAACAACTGAGATCAGTTCAGCAGCATGTCGACCAACGATCGCTCCACCGAGAACGACGCCAGTTGCTGGGTCGGAAATGATCTTCACGAACCCGCGTGCATCATCTTCGATAAGTGCCTTGGCGTTCGCCGAAAACGGAACTTTCGTAACCCGGATCTTTCGCCCCATAGCGAATGCATCAACTTCCGCCAACCCAACATCAGCAATCTCGGGCTCGGTGAAGATCGCGCTTGCGGCTTTCTCGTAATCGATATGCCGATGGGGGCCTGAATGGAGACCCATGGCGTGTTCAGCGATCTTGCGACCCTGTAGCGAGGCCACTGAGGACAGCGGGAGTTTCCCAGAAATATCTCCAGCTGCGTACACGTGCGGAACGGAACTCTGGCAGTTGTGATCGATTTTCACATAGCCATCAATCAATTCGACGCCTACATCGCTCAATCCGAGATTATCTGTATTTGGGATCGAGCCGATCGCCAGCAACGCGTGAGAACCAGCCACTATGCGACCGTCGGTGCACTCAATGATCACACCATCTGCCGTTGCAACTCCGCTACGTGCTTTTGCACCCTTCAACAACGTCACGCCACGTGCCAAGAAGTCGGCTTCGAGCGCAGCCGCAACCTCGGGATCTTTCAGCGGCAGAACTTGTTGACGACTCACGATGAGGGTGACTTCGCTCCCAAACGACTTGAACATATGAACGAACTCGACTCCAGTAACTCCAGACCCGATTACAACAAGATGTTCGGGCAATGTCGGCGGCGGGTACGCATCACGAGTCGTGAGAATGCGCTCGCCATCGACATGGGCCCACTCCGGAATGCGCGGACGACTTCCCGTGGCCAGCAGCACCACATCAGCCTCGAGTTCAATCCGCCCGGATTCGGTTTCGGCGACGACCTGGTTTGGACCCACCATGCGTCCCGTACCAAGCAGGAGCTTGACCCCTTGGCTTTCGAGAAGCGTCGTGGTCGAACGCTCGAGACGTTCGCCAATCGACGTAATCCGGCGTCGGAGCGCGTCGAAATCAAGCGAGGCCGAGACATCTGTGAGACCCATGCGTTGGGCATCGTTGATGGTTCCAAGCGCGCTGCCCGTGGCGATCATGGCTTTCGACGGCACGCAATCGCGGAGATGCGCTGCTCCCCCAATGAGATCTCGCTCGATCATCGTGACCTTTGCGCCAAATCGAGCCGCATAGGTCGCAGCGGTATTACCCGCCGGCCCGCCACCAATGATTACGAAATGCTTTGTCATTCATCCTTACGCTACTGGGGTCTATGGGTCGCAAAGTCGCTCGCGTGACTTTCTCGATCGAAGTTCACGCCGGATTCATCAAGTTTCAGTGCGAAGCACGAGCAATCGGCTTCATTCGGTGGTCAGAACTAAACAACTGTCGCGTCAGCCCTAAACCCATCACGGTGACGCTGGTCGCAACCGAACCCAAAATCAAATACATGATCGCGAGCTGGACCGTCACCGCATCGACCGCATCGACTCCGGCAAGAACAAGGCCTGTCATGGCCCCGGGGAGAAAGACAAGGCCCACAGCTTTCGTTGACTCGATCTGAGGTATCAGAGCAGTGCGCAAAGCGGAACGCACATAGGGCCGAGACGCATCCGACGAGGACAACCCAAGAGCAAGTCGAGCTTCGACTTCGTCTCGTTTGTCGGAAAACTCGCCAACGATGCGTCGACCAACCAACACACAAGAAGTCATCGAATTTCCGATCATCATTCCAGCGAGCGGAACGATCGTGCGTCCTTGCATTGGAAAAATGTGAAAGCCGAAAATTACCGACAAGCTCACAACGACAACCGTAAGCATGGAGATTGTCCCGAGAAGAAAAATCCCGGGGATTTCTTTCGCCCTGCTTCGGATTGTGAATCCAGCAAAAACAATCATCACCACCACCCACAACCATACCCACCAGACCGAAGCTTTTGAATCAAGGACGAGGCGAAGCGCAAAGCCAACGAGTAGAAGCTGCACTGCTGCTCTGGCCGAAGACCACAGCATCGAACGAGTCAGTTGCAGCTGCTGCCAAAGCGAGAGCCCGACGGCAATCGCTACGAGAATTAGCGACGCGGTGACGCCCATCCAACCGATCTGCGTGTCGCTCATTGTTCGCCCTCAGTCTCCTGATTCAAGAACTCGAGTGTTTCCGCCGGCGTCGCGTTCCGCCCTTCGATCAGAACTTCGATCCGATCAGCAATGCGCTGAACCTGAGAGAGGTCGTGACTGACCCAGACCACGCCAATTCCCTCGTTGGCCAATTCACGCGCCAAGTCTTCGATGCCGATGCGATTCTCGGGATCGAGTGACGAGGTTGGTTCATCCATCAAGATGACTTCCGGCTTCGTGAGCAGCGTTCTTGCGATGCACATGCGCTGGGCCTCGCCACCCGAGAGATCGTCGGCGACTCGATCAAGTATCGACGGGTCGAGCCCCACACGGCGGAGTACTGCGACGAACGCCGAGTCGGCGGCGGAAGCATCGGCCACTGCAAGGTTGGAACGTACTGTGCCTGGGAACGGAATAGGCCTTTGAAAGATCATTCCCACGCTCCTCCTCGCCCGCTGTGGGTCGAGAGCGGTCAGATCAGCCCCCTTGAAACACACCACACCCTCAGAGGGAACCTCCAGCCGGTTCCCGAGCCGCAAGAGGGTGGACTTCCCTGCTCCAGATGGGCCAGCCAGCACGGTAACTGCACCGTGGTCCACGCACAGATCCACCCTATGGAGAAGTTCGATTCCGCTGGGCGTCGAGAACGAGACCGCTCTGAACTGCAGCAGAACCCCTTCGTCACCCCTGTTGAAACCAGTACCCATAATCGCCAGCATGACACCCGCGCGCCCTCCCTCTTAGTCTTAAGAGGTGACTTCCTCAGAGCAGTTCCCCACCGCCTGGGCCGATGCGGCCTCCAAAGACCTCAAGGGTGCCGATCCCGACGATCTCGTTTGGGAGACCCCCGAAGGCATCGCTGTGAAACCGATCTACACCGCTGCCGATCTCGAGGCGCTCGGCGATGTCGACACGCTCCCAGGCTTTGCCCCGTACACCCGCGGCGTGCGAGCCACGATGTACACCAATCGACCCTGGACGATCCGCCAGTACGCAGGTTTCTCCACCGCCGAAGAATCGAACGCTTTTTATCGCCGCAACCTCGCTGCCGGCCAGATGGGTCTGTCGGTGGC
>JAEMTX010000320.1 GCA_016462055.1 Acidimicrobiia bacterium
GGCACAACTTGCGATGGGGCCAACACCGCGTCGGTGACAATCGAACCAAGCACGACCCAACTGCCGTAACCAGGCACAAGCAGATTGGCGTTATGCCCAAACCAGCCGAGGCCAGCGCGCTGGGCTGCCGCTCGATCAACAAGCGCATTGTCATCAAGCACCACGCGTGTGCGATAGCCAGCCGCTTCGAGCTTCTGAGCTACGGCTTCGAGCGCCGAACGCAACGCTGTGTAGTGGTCGCTCACGGCATAACGAGCGACGCGACCCGCTGGCCCATCGAACTGCGGCTCACCCACTGAACCTGCGGCGTAGGGCAATGCGCCAACCACCAGAGACCGAGCCCCGTCGAGGATGCGGGCGGGATCGGTGGAGCGCGGCGGATCCCGGTAGGTAAACGCCATACCTCCATGAAGGCCAGCGGCCTTCCGAGACTCGAGCGCCTCACGGGTGTCTTCGAATGGTTCGACCGCAGCGATACCCAAAGCCACAAGGCCAGCGGCGGTGGCCGCACCATTGAGTTGGTCGATGAGGGCCGATGCGTTCACCGCTCCATTGTCACACCCAATCTGACAACCGAAGCGATCAGCCCATGTGGTGATGATGGTTGCCGGAGTCGCCCGAGCGATCCCGATGACGAAGCTCGGGAACCAGCCCTGATTCGGCCAGCATTTCGAGGGCCCGGTATTCGCTCAGATCGACCACGATGGCATCGCCTGGTTCTCGGGAGCAGATAAACGACACGACACAGTCGCCGCAGGCATCGGTGTGCTGCATGACGCAAGTATCGCAATCGATGGTGAAGGAAGGGGAAGTCGGGTTCATGCACACAGCCTGCCGATGGGGTGAGACAGTCGGCCGGTCTACGCTCTGATCCGTTCCACTGCACCGGGGGGTCACACCATGGAAGTTCCCGTCGCCACACCGACAACACGCCAAAACGTCATCGGTCGTCAGCACCGAGTTGAACCCGATGGCACCCGGGTGCATCTGCGCCAGTGCCCGCTGTGTGAATGCATGTGCGGTCTTGAGGTGCATCTCGACAAGGACGACCACGTCAAGGTCATCCGTCCCGATCATGATGATGTGTGGTCAAAGGGTTTCATCTGCCCGAAGGGCACTACCCTCGGCCGTCTCCACGAAGATCCCGATCGCATTCGCGTGCCCATGATCCGCGAGGGCGAGACCTGGCGAGAGGTTTCGTGGGACGAAGCATTCGCCAAGTGCGAGGAACTCCTTCACGGCGTTCTCAACGAACACGGCATCGAAGCGATGACCGCATTCATTGGCAACCCAGCTGGCCATTCATTCAGCATCAGCCGTTATGGCGCGCTGCTCATGGGTCAGGCCAACTTCCCGATGATTTATTCCGCCGGCACTGTCGATCAGTGGCCGAAGAATGTGTCGTCGGTATTGATGTACGGAAACATGTGGAAGATTCCCACCGTCGATATTGCCCACACTGACTACTGGGTGATCATGGGCGGTAACCCACAAGCATCAGGCGGCTCACTTCTCGCTAGCCCCGATCAACTCGCGCAGATCGACGCCATCAAGGCTCGCGGCGGCCAAGTGATTGTTATCGACCCCCGTCGAACCATTACTGCCGACCACGCGACCGAATGGCTTCCCATCGTTCCCGGCACCGACGCGGCATTTCTTCTCGCCATGTGCAACGTGATCTTCACCGAAGGTCTGTTCACGCTCGGCAATGTCGAAGGCCTGGTCG
>JAEMTX010000113.1 GCA_016462055.1 Acidimicrobiia bacterium
GGACTTGATCGAGCAAGCTCGCGACTCTGGTGCGCTCGCATATCTGGTCAAGCCATTCCAGCGAAGCGACCTTGTGCCGGCAATTGAACTCGCAGTGGGCCGGTTCCGCGAACTACGAGCGCTTACGGAACAAACGAAGTCTCTTGAAGAACAACTCGAGACGCGCAAAGTTGTTGATCGCGCTAAGGGCATCCTCATGGATACCCACGGTCTGACCGAGGCCGACTCGTTTGCATTCGTGCAGAAAACTGCGATGCGAGACCGCATCACGATGCGGGCCGTTGCCGATGCAATCATCGACGGCACGATGAAACCAGAGAATCCATGACCACGCTCATGCTGATCGACGGGAACTCGCTCACCTATCGAGCGTTCTTCGCACTACCTGCCGATATGGCGACAGCATCGGGTCAGGTCACCAATGCAGTGTTTGGGTTCACCTCAATGCTCGTGAACCTCTTGCGCGACCAAAAGCCCGATCACCTTGCCGTGGTGTTCGATCGTTCCGAGCCAACATTTCGGCACGAGGCCCTTTCTACGTACAAAGGCAATCGCGATGCGACACCCGATCTGCTTCGTCAGCAGATGGGCATCGTTCGTGAAGTCGTCGAGGTATTGCATGTTCCCGTGCTTGACCTTGTTGGGTTCGAAGCCGATGACATCATCGCCACGCTTGCGACGGCGGCTGAGGCTCGCGGCGACAATGTCATTATCGTCACCGGCGACCGAGACAGCTATCAACTTGTGCACGATCCGCATATCAAGGTTCTGTACAACAAACGCGGTGTTTCTGATTACGCGTTGTACGACGAGGCTGGAATCTTCGAGCGCACGGGCGTAAAGCCCACTGACTATGTGCATTACGCAGCGTTACGTGGCGATCCTTCGGACAATCTCCCTGGCGTTCCCGGCGTGGGCGAGAAGACCGCGGCAAAGCTGATCAATCAGTACGGCGGTATCGACGGGATCTACGAACATCTCGACGAGCTCACGCCAAAACTTCGGCAGAATCTGGCCGAGAACGAGGACAAGGCTCGAATGAATATCGAGCTCATGACGTTGCGGCACGACGCTCCCGTAACCGCCGACCCTGATGATCTCCAGATCGGAGACTTCGACTTGGCCGAAGTTCGCCAGTTGTTCGATTTTCTTGAGTTCCGCCAGTTGTTCGATCGATTAGTCGATGTTCTTGGCGTCACCTCCGATGCCGTTGAAGCAGGCGGGGCGCGGGTGCTCGAAGCAGAACGCACCGACGTGACCGATCAGAAAGAACTCGTTGCTCTTTTCGGCGCACTGGCGAGTTCCACCGGTCCGCTTGCCGCCGCCGGGGGATGGCTGGGCGACGAAGGGCGTTCCTCGTTTGAAGGCGTAGCGCTTGTTCGTGATGCTTCCTCGGGCGATGTCGTCTGGATTCCCGCCGAGGCTCTGAACGATCCCAAGGTTTTTGCTGCCGCATCGGTGTTGTTCTCCGATGGCGGCCGACCGCTTGTGGCGCACGATGCGAAGGCGCTCATGCGTGGCCTCAATGACTGTGGGATCGATCTTCGGTCGCTTTCACTCGACACGATGATCGCGGCCTATCTCCTTGATCCCGCCGAAACGAAGTATTCACTCGAACCGTTGCTTGATCGTTATGCCGACGCTCGACTTCCCGAGGACGACGATCAGGCTGAAGGTCAACTCGACTTCGGTGGCGCCGATGTTTCTGTCGTTGCGCAGCGTTCAGCGCGTCGTGCGCTTGGAGTCGATGCCCTTGTTGTCCCGTTGCGTGAATCACTCGAGTCTCGGGGTCTCTTAGATCTCAACGCTGACATCGAAGTTCCCTTAGTTCGAGTCCTCGCTCAAATGGAGATACTCGGGGTCGGTGTCGACGAACTGGAACTCCGACGCTTGCGCGATTCGCTCGTCGAACGCTGCGATGAACTTCGAGCGTTGATCTGGACAGATGCCGGCGAGGAGTTCAACGTGAACTCCACGATCAAGTTGCGCGAAATCTTGTTCGAAAAACTTGAACTGACTCCGCAGAAGAAAACCAAGACTGGCTTCTCCACCGACGCTGCGACCCTCGAAAAACTTCTTGGTGAGCACCCAATCATCGAGCACTTATTGGCCTATCGCGAGGTCGAGAAACTGCGCTCCACCTATGGCGAAGGACTTCTCGCTGAAATCGCGCCCGATGGTCGGATCCACGCCACGTTTAATCAAACTGTCGCTCGGACCGGTCGCCTGAGCTCAGATGCGCCAAATCTCCACAACATCCCAGTGCGCAGCGAACTCGGTCGCGAATTCCGGAAAGCATTTGTGCCGTCTAAGGGCTACACGCTGCTCATTGCTGACTACAACCAGATCGAACTTCGTTGCATCGCCCACCTCGCAGAAGATCCAGGTCTGATCGGGGCATTCGAATCCGGCGAAGATATCCATAACGCCACAGCGGCGCGCGTTTTCGATGTCGACCCCGATTCGGTCACGATCGAACAACGGTCGAAAGCAAAAATGGTTAGTTATGGGCTTGCGTACGGGATGGAAGCATTTGGACTTGCGCAACGGCTGAGTGTTCCCATTGGTGAAGCGCAGCAAATTCTCGACGCGTATTTCGTCGCATTCCCTGCCGTGCACGATTACATGGACAAGACAATTGCCGAAGCACGCGAGCGCGGTTATACCGAAACGTTGTTTGGCCGTCGCCGTCAGATCCCTGAGCTTGCATCTGACAATTTCCGAATCCGTCAAGCCGGCGAGCGTCAAGCAATGAATGCCGGAATCCAAGGCCTCGCCGCCGACATCTTCAAGGTCGCCCTTATTCGACTCGATCAAGCCCTCGATTCGGCGGGTTCAACGAGTCGGCTCATCTTGCAGGTGCACGACGAAGTCATCTGTGAAGTTCCGCCTGCCGATCTCGACGCGGTTACGGAGATTGTCCTCGAGGCGATGTCGGGTGCGTTCGATCTTCGAGTTCCTCTCGAAGTCCATCTCTCGCATGGTGACTCTTGGGCAGCAGCGAAAGGCTGATGTGAGCGAGTCCGGCGAAGGCCATTGGTTTGAAGGCATCGCCGATCACCTTGGTTCGTCCTACCTGCGGTATTCGTTCACGATGGGAACGGCGAACGAAGTCGCGTTCCTCATTGACGAACTCGAACTCAAACCCGGAATGCGCGTGCTTGACGTTGGGTGCGGCCCTGGCCGTCATGCCTACGCGCTTGCAGCACTCGGTATAGAGGTACACGGCGTCGATATCGCGCAGACCTTCATTGATATTGCACGTCAAGACGCGCCGGCGCTCGCGACCTTTGAGCGACTCGATGCCCGGTCCCTCCCATTCGATGGCGAGTTCGATGCAGTGATCTCGCTATGCCAAGGAGCGTTTGGATTAGCCGGGGGAGCGGCTGCTGTTGGGCCCGACCCCGATGGAACCGTGCTCGATGGCATGGCGCGAGCTCTCGTCCCCGGAGGCCGTATTGCCGTATCCGCCTTTTCTTCGTACTTCCAGGTGAACTGGCTGGAAGACACCGATTCGTTCGATGCCGATGCCGGGGTCAACCACGAGTTGGCCCCCCTGAAGGCCCCTGACGGGACCGAAACCCTCAAGGACCTGTGGACGACCTGCTTCACCCCAAGAGAACTGCGATTACTGGCATCGAGGGCTGGATTACAGACCGATGCGGTGTGGTCGGTGACGCCGGGGGACTATGCCCGTCGTACGCCGGAGATCAACCGACCCGAGTTTTTGCTGGTGGCCACCCGACCGATGGGCTGATGGCCCCTTTGCGGGCTGGCGGGGCCTGTGGACAGAGGTCTAGCCTTGCCCTTCTCCCATGCGCTGGCGCGGGAGATTTCCTATCCCCTACTTCCTGTCCATCGAAGAGAGAACCCTGTGTCCGAGCAGTCCACCACCGAAGAGGCCACTCCGGCCGCCGTCGCAGTCGCTGAAGCACCAGCAGGTATGGGAAGTTTCGCCGCCGACGGCACGTACGTTCCGCGTCAGGTTATTGAAGACGATCTCGGTGGGTTGTCGCTTGATGATGCATACACCGCATCAATGGTGCAGGTTGAAGACGGACAGATCGTCCAAGGCACCGTGGTCAAGGTTGACCGCGACGAAGTTCTTCTCGACATTGGTTACAAGTCCGAGGGTGTTATCCCTTCTCGTGAACTTTCCATTCGCAACGATGTCGATCCTTCGGAAATCGTCTCAATGGGCGAGGTCATCGAGGCACTCGTTCTACAGAAGGAAGACAAAGAAGGTCGTCTCGTTCTTTCCAAGAAGCGCGCACAGTACGAGCGTGCTTGGGGAACAATCGAAAAGATCAAAGAAGAAGACGGCGTTGTCAGCGGCCCAGTCATCGAGGTCGTCAAGGGCGGTCTCATCATCGACATCGGTCTCCGCGGCTTTCTCCCCGCATCCCTCGTCGAGTTGCGTCGTGTCCGCGACCTTGCGCCGTATGTCGGCCGCACCCTCGATGCCAAGATCATCGAACTCGACAAGAATCGCAACAACGTTGTGCTTTCACGTCGTGGATGGCTCGAAGAGACCCAGAAGGAACAGCGCGAAGACTTCCTCGCCAACCTCAAGCCCGGCGAGAACCGTCGCGGTGTTGTGTCTTCAGTCGTGAACTTCGGCGCATTCGTCGACCTCGGTGGCATGGACGGCCTCGTCCACGTTTCCGAGCTGTCGTGGAAGCATGTCGACCACCCCGGTTCCGTTGTGCAGGTCGGCGACGAAATCGAGGTGCAGGTCCTCGAAGTTGATCTCGACCGCGAGCGCATCAGCCTTTCGCTCAAGGCCACCCAGCAAGATCCGTGGCAGGAATTCGCTACCGCCCATCAGGTTGGCGAACTCGTCTACGGCCGTGTCACAAAGCTGGTGCCGTTCGGTTCATTCGTGCAGGTTGGCGATGGCATCGAAGGACTCGTGCACATTTCGGAAATGTCGGCCCATCATGTCGATCTCCCCGAGCAGGTTGTTACTCCTGGCGAAGAACTCTGGGTCAAGATCATCGATCTCGACCTTCAGCGTCGCCGTATCAGCCTTTCAATCAAGCAGGCTGCTGAAGGTGGCGTTGTTGCTGCCGAGTATCAGGAGCACTTCGGTGATCATGCCTATGACACCGAGGGCAACTACATCGGTGGCGAGTCAACCGAAGCTCAAGAAGCGTGGGCTGAGTACTACGCCGAACAGGGCGACACGTCGATTCCTCCCGTGCCGACAGCGGCAGAAACCGCTGCTGCCGAAGCGGAAGCCGCTGTTGCCGAGGAATCGGCTGCAGCTCCCGACGCTGCCGCTGAGTGATTCTCACCGGCAATCGTCGGTGATCAATCGAGTTTCACGATCCCCAATCGCAGAGCGGTCAGCACCGCCTGGGTGCGGTCACGCGCGTCGAGTTTTTGGTAAATCGACGCGAGGTGGTTCTTCACTGTCTTTTGGGACAGGTAGAGCCGTGAGGCCACCTCAGGGGTTGAACAGCCGTCACAGATGGCCTGAAGCACTTCCTCTTCCCTTCGGGTGACCGTGACGGGGAAACCTCGCCAATCAGCGAGGGCCTGGCGGTTCTGGAATGTCGTTGTGGTTGTCATGGAGTACTTGTCGGCAGGTTTCGCAAAAGTGTGAGCGAAAAGCGCGGAAAATCATCGAGACGCGCTCTGGTACGTTCCGGCGATGCTTCTTCTTGGATTAACCGGCGGTATTGGTTCGGGGAAATCGACTGTCTCGGCGGAGCTTGCCCGCCGCGGAGCGATTGTGATCGATGCCGATCTGGTTGTTCGCGAGTTGCAGTCGCCGGGGGGAGCGGTGTTAGCGGCGATGATTGAACTTTTCGGCGACGGGATCTTGGCCGAAGACGGCACGTTGAACCGTCAGGCCGTCGCCGACATTGTGTTCAATGATGCCGAACAACTCAAAGCGCTCAACGCGATCGTGCATCCGAAAGTCGGCAAAGAGATCGATGGGCGCATCGAAGCGCAACGCGAAAGTGGCAACGTCGTGGTTCTGGACGTACCGCTGCTTGTTGAGTCAAAGGCGTACGAAACCGAAGGCATCATCGTCGTCGATACCGATCCCGAACTTGCCGTTCAGCGTCTGGTCGAATTTCGCGGGTTCAACGCCGACGATGCGCGAGCTCGAATGAAGTT
>JAEMTX010000321.1 GCA_016462055.1 Acidimicrobiia bacterium
GGGCAGCACAAGCAGGGGTGTTGTTGCGACCGGTCCGCGTCGATCAGATCATCGAGATTGCCGAGGGCGGCGAAAAGATGCCCCCGAAATCAACCTTCTTCGCGCCGAAGCCTCGAACAGGCGTGGTCTTCCGTTCGATCGACTGAGATTTCTCAGTTCGGGACCGGCACGAAATGGCGAACAACGCAAACGGGCCGACCTCAAGGCCGGCCCGTTTCTTGCTGATTTTCCGGAGCATTACTCACGCAATGGTGATTGACGTATCTAGGTAAACGTCTTGAATCGCATTCAGGAGTGCAACACCTTCAGCCATCGGACGTTGGAAGGCCTTTCGACCGGAGATGAGCCCTGTGCCACCACCACGCTTATTTATGACGGCAGTGCGGACTGCATCGGCAAGATCGGAAGAACCCTTCGATTCGCCGCCAGAATTAATGAGACCGATTCGGCCCATGTAGCAATTCGCGACCTGCCAACGGGTGTAGTCGATTGGATGCTCGGAGACGAGATCGCTGTAGACGAGTTTCGACGTCTTCCCGAAGCCTTCGAGAGCGTTGTAGCCGCCGTTCTTGGTCGGAAGCTTCTGCTTGATGATATCTGCCTCGATCGTGACGCCAAGATGATTGGCCTGCGCAGTTAAATCGGCAGCATCGTGGTAATCGACGCCGTCGACTTTGAACGCGTTGTTGCGCAAGTAGCACCACAGCACCGTGAACATCCCAAGTTGGTGGGCACGATGGAATGCCTCGGCCACTTCGATGATCTGGTGGTGCGATTCGGGTGAACCGAAATAAATGGTCGCTCCGACGCCAGCGGCGCCGAGTTCGTAGGCCTCTTCCACCGTGCCGAACATGATCTGATCGAACTCGTTGGGGTAGGTCATCAGTTCGTTGTGGTTCATTTTCACAATGAACGGGATTTTGTGTGCGTACTTTCGCGACATGGTGCCAAGGACGCCATAGGTGGTGGCAACGGCGTTGCATCCACCTTCGATCGCGAGCTTGATGATGTTTTCGGGATCGAAGTAGATCGGGTTCGGAGCAAATGACGCCGCTCCGGAATGTTCGATCCCTTGATCGACGGGGAGGATCGAGACATAACCAGTATCGCCAAGTCGGCCGTGACCGAACATCGACTGAAGGTTGCGCAGAACCTGTGGTGAGCGATCGGTTTGCATGTAGACGCGCTCGACGATGTCGCCACCCGGCTTGTTCAACTGATCGGCGGTGATGCCCTTACAGGTGAAGCTCAGTAACTCTTCGGCTTCGTCGCCGAGTAGTCCTTTGATATCGGTCATGCCTCTCCCCAATCACCTGGTGCGCCCGGGCCCACCAAATCCGTGATGTGCTGCGGCACATCGATCTGTTTGCTGACTGAGAGACTAGGCCAGTCAGACCCAACGACTCAGCGCCTCAGTCGAGGTTGAGTCCTGCAACACGAGGCTCGAGTGCAGTGCGGATGCGGGCGAAGGATCGGGCACTGAGAACTTTCTCGGCAAGAACTTCAGTTCGACTAGCAGTAGAGCCAGCTACTCGGAAGAATCGCCTCCGAACCCGACCGATCACCACCACATCGTCGCTTTCGGTCAATCTCGCCGCCGAGACCGCAGGGTTGAGCCACACGACTGGCACGGTTTCAGCCGGAAGGTCGTCTTCTCTGATGGTGAGATCAAACGAGAGCAGTTCGTCGCCTGAAGGCAACGTGCGGTACTCGGG
>JAEMTX010000114.1 GCA_016462055.1 Acidimicrobiia bacterium
CAAGATGTACAACTGCGTGACACCTGACGACATCTAATAGGCGTCGGTTCAGTCCTTCAGGTAGTGCAACAGCGGTATTCCCTGACGCACGAGACGACGCACGCTTTCATCGACATCGAAGTCATCAAGTTCACGTTCGGTGACCCAGCGAAGTTCACGAGATTCATGGTTGCCGATGGGAACAGAACCGTTGGGAGCGAGGACAAGGAACCGAATGTCGAGATGAAGGTGAGGTGGTTCGTTCGGAGGCCGGACCTCGTGAATATCAAGATCGAATGCGGGGCGCACAACTCGGAGTCCTTCTATACCTGTCTCTTCCTGTGCCTCCCGCAGTGCAGAAGCGGCGAGGTTTGCATTGCCATCGACGTGTCCACCTGGCTGCAACCACTTCTGCAACTTTGTGTGGAACAAAAGGATGAACCGCTCGGTTCCTTCCTCGACGACGAGTGCAGAACCGGTGAAATGTGCTTCAGGGCAAGTGCGGAAAAGTGCATCGCTATGGGCGCGTGCAAAATCGCCCATTCGTTGTGCGATGGCAAGCTGTGAGGGATCTTGGGTGTCGTGATGATCGAGGCAATCGATAAGGATCGAGAGATCCTCGGAAGGGGCCAAACCTTCGTCGGAAACGATGATCGGAGACGCCAAAGTTGGTCGCGGATCAACCTCGCTACTTTCTGATCGCTCCATCGGGAATTAGCTCCGAGCCTGGTCGGCGACGACTCTCGCGCTGAAGGCCTTGAGTTGTTCGGCAACGGGTGCGGGGCCGCCGCCGCCTGGAGTTGTCCGCCGTGTCACCGCAACACCGGGGTCGACGAGGAACACGGCGTCGGGACCAAGCTCATCCGACGCAACGACAAGTTCACGGAGCGCAATACCTTCATCGAGACTTCTGCGAACTAGGGCGCCGACGATTGCATGAGCATCTCGGAAGGGCGTGCCGTTCACGACCAACCATTCGGCGAGATCGGTTGCCGCAGCAGTTGGCGCGTTCGCAGCAGCAGTCATCGCGTCGAAGTGGAACGTCGACGAGGCCAACAACCCGGTCATTGCGCCAAGAGCAAGAACAACGGTGTCGAGCGAATCGAACAGTGGTTCTTTGTCTTCCTGCAAGTCTCTGTTGTACGCCAACGGAAGGGCCTTCAACGTTGCGAGAAGACCGGTCAGATTTCCGATGAGTCGCCCAGTCTTGCCACGCGTAAGTTCCGCAATATCGGGATTCTTTTTCTGGGGAAGCATCGATGACCCCGTGGAATAGGCATCGGCGAGGCCAAGGAATCCGAACTCGTCGGTTGACCAGAGGATGATTTCCTCAGCGAGCCGCGACAAGTGCACCCCGAGCAGCGCGAGCACGAAAAGCGACTCAGCTACAAAGTCACGATCACTCACCGCGTCGAGCGAGTTGTTGAACACTCCGGCAAACCCAAGATCAACTGCCGTGGCGGCCGGGTCAAGAGGTAATGAAGACCCGGCAAGCGCGCCGGCGCCAAGCGGGGAAACATCGAGCCGCGTACGCGCGTCGATGAGCCGATCGATATCGCGAGCGAATGACCAACCATGTGCCAATAGGTGATGGGCAAGCAGTACTGGTTGTGCCCGCTGCATATGGGTGTAACCAGGAAGAGAAGCGTCTCCGACTTCACCAGCCCGATCGAGCAGTACCTGTTGAAGGTCCAGAACCTTCGCGATAACTGTTCCGATTTCGCGTTTGGTGAAGAGCCGAAGGTCAGTTGCCACCTGATCGTTTCGACTCCGACCGGTGTGGATTTTCGCTCCCGCTGATCCGGCCAGTTCGGTGACGCGACGTTCTACTGCGGTATGAATATCTTCGTCGGAGGCCACGAACAGAAACGAGCCGTCGGCAAGTTCCTTCTCGACTCCGTCGAGGGCAGACAGAACTGATTTTCCCTCTTCATCAGAGAGGATTCCGGCACGGACAAGCCCACGCACGTGCGCGCGAGAGCCTGTGAGGTCATCAGCAGCCAACCGAGAGTCGAAAGGAAGACTTGCGGTAAATGCCATCAGTTCCTCAGCTGGTCCGCCTTCGAACCGGCCGTGCCAGAGAGTGCTCATGTGTGGTTACTTTCCGTCGGTGGCGGTCGACTGTCGAGCCGCCCAAGTTTGAATGCCAAGTCCCCAAAGCTTTACGAAGCCTTCGGAATCAGCGTGGTTAAACGTGTCTTCCGCGTCGTAGGTTGCCAATCCGTAGTCGTAGAGGCTCCACGGGCTCCGACGGCCAACCACATAGCAACGACCCGGCTCGAGGCGGAGTCGAACCTCACCTGTGACGTATTGCTGCGTCGACTCAACAAACGCATCGAGTGCATTCTTGAGTGGCGAATACCACATTCCGTCATAGACAAGATCGGCGTAACGACCCTCAAGTCGTTGCTTCTCATGCATGACGTCGCGCTCAAGGCACAACGATTCGAGATCTTGATGAGCGAGGATGAGCGCAAGCGCAGCGGGCGCCTCATAAGTTTCGCGACTCTTAATGCCAACGCGACGATTTTCGACCATGTCGAGCCGGCCCCAACCATAGGAACCAACAATGTCGTTCATCTCAACGATCAGCGCAGCGAGCGAGCGAGCGTTGCCATCGATTGAGACCGGAATGCCTTTTTCGAAACCGATGACGACTTCCCGAGCTTCTGACGCCTTCACCGTTGTCATGGACCACACGCCCTCTGGCGGACGCGACCACGGATCTTCCATCTCTCCACATTCAATGGCGCGTCCATAGAGATTGTCGTCGATTGAGTAGAGCTTCTCTTTCGTCGCAAGAACAGGGATGTTGTGCTTCTCGGCGTAGTCGATCGACATCTCACGGGTCATTCCCCAGTTGCGAACCGGAGCGAGAATTTCGAGATCGGGGGCAAGGGCCCGCGTAGCAACTTCGAAGCGGACCTGGTCGTTGCCCTTGCCGGTGCATCCGTGCGCCACCGCGTCAGCGCCATGAAGCCGAGCTGCTTCCACCAGGTGCTTCACGATGACTGGTCGTGAAAGTGCCGAAACAAGTGGATATTTGCCTTCGTAAAGCGCATTGGCCTTTAGCGAAGGAGCGAGAAACTCATCGGCAAACTCTTCCTGACAATCGACGACGATCGCTTCGATCGCGCCAGCTGCGAAGGCCTTGGCTTGAAGACCTTCCCAGTCGCCCTCTTGACCAAGGTTGCACGCAACGGTGACCACCTCAACGCCATAGTTTTCGATCATCCATCGCACAGCGACCGACGTATCGAGACCGCCGCTGTATGCCAACACCACTCGTTGTGCCATTGCTCTTCCTTCGTTGAATCGACTGTGACTAAGAACTGGTCTCAAAGACCAGCAAGATCAGAAAGCTGTGCTGCGACCGTGGAACCACCAATTTCCGACGCCACCACGATCAGGATGGTGTCGTCGCCGGCAACAGTTCCAAGAATTCCGGCCAGACCAGAACGATCGAGAGCCGAAGCGACCACATGAGCGGAGCCGGGTGGAGTGCGGATGACCACAAGGTTGTCTGAAGTCGCGACTTCAACGACCCAATCGCCAAAAACACGGCGAAGGTGATCTTCAGGAGCTCGTTGCTCTTTCGGTAATGCGGGAATGGCATAGGCCGACTCGCCACCAGGCATTCGCACTTTGATGGCGCCGAGGTCCTCGAGATCGCGAGACACCGTTGCCTGCGTCGCAAGCACGCCTTCACTCGCGAGTAACTCGACAAGCGCTAACTGGTTGGCAACCACCTGTGACTCGATAAGTCGGGCCACCAAATGCTGGCGCTGCGTCTTTCCCAATTTCGACGGTTCTTTGATATCAGTCATCGTTGCTCCATCAGCCAGACCAACGCGCCTCGTGCGGCGTGCATCCGGTTTTCGGCTTGGGGCCACACTCGGCTCTGCGGCCCTTCAAGAACCTCAGAAGAGACTTCCTCTCCCCTGTGTGCCGGCAGACAATGCATAAAGATTGCATCGGCAGCAGCGTTCGCCATCATTGCGTTGTTCACGGTGAATCCAGCGAATGCGGCTCTGCGCTGATCGGCCTCAGACTCTTGCCCCATCGATGCCCAGACATCGGTATAGACGACGCTTGCGCCAGCCACAGCAGCCAATGGATCGTTAGTGGTCTGGAGAGCGGCGCCCGTCGCAATAATCCGAGCAACATCGCTCTCTGAAAGTTCGTAACCGACCGGAGTGGCCACCTGAACGGTCATGCCCAGCATGCCGGCACCAATGGCCAAGCTTCGAGCGACATTGTTGCCGTCGCCGACATACGCGATGGTCCGTTGGCCAAGCGCGCTGATGTCGCCAAACTCATCAGCGATCGTCAGTAGATCGGCGAGGGCCTGCAGCGGATGAGCTTCATCGGAAAGCATGTTCACTATGGGAACAGAACTGACTTGCGTCATTCGTTCGAGTTTCGAATGTTCGAAGACCCGTGCACCGATCGCTGCGTGATAGCAGCACAACGTCCGGGTCACGTCTTCGACGCTCTCGCGTGTGTCGAGACCGACTTCGTCGGGCCTGATTGTGAGCGGATGGCCACCGAGTTGAACGACAGCCATCTCCATTGAATTGCGGGTACGGGCCGAGGGCTTCTCGAAGAGCAACGCCATACCAAGTCCGTCAAGACTTCTCGGAACAGTCGCGGCCCGGCTCAGGTCGAGCATGTCGACCAGTTCGGTCGTGGAGAGGTCGTCGACCTCGAGTAAATGTCTCATGACTTCGCCTTGGTGAGGTGAGTGGCAAGAACGGCCGACAGAAGATCAACCGCTTGCAGGATTTCAGATTCAGAAACGATGAGTGGCGGAGCAAACCGCAATGCGGTAGGCGAAACCGCATTAACGATCAGTCCCCTGCTCAGGAGATCGGCTGCCACCGCTTTGGAATCGATACCTTCGGCAAGCTCGGCAGCCAGCAACAACCCGAGTCCGCGGACTTCGACCACACCATCAATGATTTCGAGCGAATGCCGCAATTGAGCGCCAGCCTGTTCAGCGAGTTGTGGTGCGTTGATCCGTTCAAGGATCGCGAGGGTTGCCCGAGCGGCCGACGCAGCAAGCGGTTGGCCTCCGTAGGTCGTGCCGTGATCACCAGGTTGAAAAACCGCAGCGACATCCTTCTTCGCCCAACACGCACCAATAGGCATTCCGTTGCCGAGTGCTTTTGCCATGGTGACAACATCGGGTTCGACACCAAAGTGCTGGAAACCGAACCACTCGCCGGTCCGACCGAGGCCGGTCTGGATTTCATCGACGATCATGAGGAGACCGAGTTCATCGCAGAGTCTCCGCACACCTTCGAAGTACTGAGCAGTGGCCGGATTCACCCCGCCTTCGCCTTGAATCGGTTCGAGCAAAACTGCGGCGATACTTGGATCGATTGCCGCTTCGAGCGCCTCGAGATCGTTCCATGCAACGTGATGGAAACCTTCAGGCAGCGGTTGAAACCCCTCCCACTTCGCGGGCTGACCAGTGGCATGAAGAGCACCAAGGGTGCGTCCATGGAACGAGCCGTACGCGCTGACGACTCCGTAACGACCGTGTCCGCCCCATTTGCGCGCAAGTTTGATGGCGCATTCGATGGCTTCTGCTCCGGAGTTCGTGAAGAAAATCTGTCCGCCACCACCGAGCAGTCGATCGAGGGTTATCGCGACTTCTGTACCGGGCACGCTGCCGTAGAGATTTGAAACGTGGACCAGGGTCCGCGCTTGTTCTGCGATCGCCTCGGCAATTTCCGGGTTCGCGTGTCCTACGCCAACAACAGCAATACCGGCCAGGAAATCGAGATACTCATTTCCGTCTTCGTCCCAAAGCCGGCACCCTTCGCCCCGAACCATCCGCACGGATGGAGCGCCGTAAGTGGGCATGAATGGGCAGTGATCGAGACCAGCTGGCGCATGCATTGCTTCTGAGTGAACGCTCATTTGACGGCCTCTGATGTGATCATCGTGCCAACGCCCGCTTTGGTGAACAGTTCAAGAAGCACGACATGCGGAACTCTTCCGTCGAGCATGTGCGCAGCAGGAACTCCGGCGTTGATCGCTTCGAGACAAGCTTCAACTTTCGGGATCATTCC
>JAEMTX010000115.1:0-553 GCA_016462055.1 Acidimicrobiia bacterium
CCCATCCTCATCTCCGTCGGATACTCGGCGTGCCATTGGTGTCACGTGATGGCCCACGAACCATTTGAAGACGAAGCCACCGGCGCGCTCATGAATCGCCTCTTCGTGAACGTCAAAGTCGATCGCGAAGAACGCCCCGATGTTGATGCGGTGTACATGGACGCCGTGCAAGCGATGAACGGTCACGGTGGTTGGCCGATGACGGTGTTCTGTCTGCCCGACGGTCGACCATTCTTTGCTGGCACCTACTTCCCAAAAACCTCGCGCGGCGGTCACCTCGGTTTCGCTGAACTTTGTGAACGCATCAACGAGTTGTGGAATACCCGCCGAGACGACCTCGTCGAACAAGCAACGACCGTCACCGAAGCAATCGACGAAGGCGTGCAACTCCCCCAACCCACTCGCGAACCCGACGACCTCATCTTCAGCGCGGCGACGTCTGCCCTAATTAGTCAGATCGATTCAATCGACGGTGGGTTCGGCGCTGCCCCCAAGTTTCCGCAAACATTTGCCATCGATTCACTGCTGCGCCAGCACGCTCGCACTGGCGACC
>JAEMTX010000115.1:563-1936 GCA_016462055.1 Acidimicrobiia bacterium
CGCTACGCCACCGACCGGCGTTGGCTCATTCCCCATTTCGAAAAGATGCTCGACGACGAAGCACTCCTCGCACGCGTTTACTTGCACGCGTGGCAACTCACCGGTGAACCGCGCTTTCTTCAAACACTTCAAGAAACAATCGAGTACGTACTGAGCGATCTTCGCCACCCTCTTGGCGGATTCTTTTCCGCCGAAGATGCCGACTCCGAAGGCGTCGAAGGAAAGTTCTACGTCTGGTCGATCGACGAGATCCATGCAATTTGTGGCGACGACGCCGAGGCCGTCATCGAATGGTTTGGAGCCACCGAGCACGGCAACTGGGAACACACCAACATCCTCGAGCGCGTCGTTCGTGGCGACCTTGCTCGACCCGACGCTGTTGAACGCGGCCGAGTCGCGCTTCTCGCCGAGAGGAACAAGCGGATCCGACCCGGTCTCGACGACAAAGTGCTCACCGAATGGAACGCGCTCATGCTTTCCACGATCGCCGAGGCTGCCGCGGCAACAGGTTCAACCGAATGGCTTGAGGCTGCGGTTACCAACGCAAACTTTCTGTGCGACAACCTGCGGGTGAACGGACGCTGGATGCGTTCGTGGCAGGGCGAAGCTCGCGTTCTCGCGTTCAGCGCTGACTACGGCGCTCTCGTCGATGCATTCGTTCGTGTCCACGAAGCAACCGGCGATCCCCGCTGGCTTGATGAAGCAGCCGTCACCGCCGATGCGCTCATTGAATTGTTCGGTGACCCCGATGACATCGGCGTCTACACGAATGGCACCGACGGCGATCAACTCGTTGCCCGCCCCAAAGAGCTCATGGACAACGCCACTGCGTGTGCGAACAGCCTCGCCGCTGTTGGTCTTCTCCGCCTCGCTGCGCTCACCGGGAATGAACCTCACCGCGAGTTCGCGACGGCAATCGTCGATCGACTCGCCGAATCAGCGGCGCGTTTGCCACTCGGCTTTGGCCACCTCCTTCTCGCCGCCGAACTGCGCGTGCTTGGCGTTGACGAAATTGTCATTTCAGGAGATCGCCCCGACCTCGTTGCCGAAGCCCAACAACGCTGGCTGCCTCGCAGCGTCCTTACATGGGGAGCACCTGGCTCCTCTCCGCTCTGGGAAGGCCGCAATGAAACAGGCCCCGACGGACGGGCCTACGTCTGCCGCCAAATGTTCTGTGCAGCGCCAGCATTGACCACCGAAGAATTGAACGAGCGCCTTAACGCACTTGGTTGATTACCAACTGCCGCGATGCACGACCTCATCGAAGGGTCGACGCGGACGCTTCGATGAGGCGCTCGGTCGCTGCTCGTCGGCGGCGTAGCCAAGCGCAATCGTTCCAACTGGCCGACGGTCAGCGGGAATTCCGAGAGCAT
>JAEMTX010000115.1:1946-5049 GCA_016462055.1 Acidimicrobiia bacterium
TGTTCAAACTGACCAAAGAACAACGCGCCGAGACCTTCATCGACTGCCGCCAACATCGCTACCATTGCGGCGAACGCTGTGTCGACATACCAATACGGAACCGACCACGAAGCTTCGCTTTCGCCGAGTCCGGTGCGCGCTTTGTCCTGCTCGCCGTAGCGCTCAACATAGGCGGCTGGCCAGGACACGGGAATGATCAGCACCGGAGCATCAAGAAGCTTTGGCCAGGGGAACGCGGCTCGCCGTTCCATCGGCAAGGAGGCTTCCCAGTAACGCTGGGTCTGCTCGCCCTCGAGAACCACAAGATCAAGGCCTTGCGTATTTCCCGCGGCTGGCACCCGACGCGCAAGATCAAGAACACGATCAAGAACATCCGAAGGAATCGGGCGCGTTTCGAACGAACGAACCATGCGCCTGTTTGCGACTACGTCGGCGAATTGCATTACGCCGACCTGGGGATCACTTGATCTTGGCGAGATCCTCGGCCATCGCCCAGCCGAAGGCAATGAGCGAATCGCCTCGCTTGGCGCCGACGCTCTTGAACAACGCGACGATCTCTGGATCGATGCTGTCGGCCTCGAGTGATTCGTAGTCGAGTGCCAACGGGAATGAGCCATCACCAGTAGCAATGAACGTCTTGTCGTCGTAAGAACTCGAACTGATGCTGAATCGCTTCGCCAATCGACGACCCCACGCACGTTCTTCGCCAGTGGCCTTGTGGTCAGGACGAGGGATGATGTCATCGAGGGTGCGGAAGGCTTCGAAACCGCTCGCAGAGGCGAAACGGGTTCCCATCAGCACGTCTTCGTCAGGGAAAGCCATGACGGCGCGCTTGAACTGGTCAGCGAGGATCGCTCGCAATACCGAGGATCGCTTGGAGGTGCGCTTCACCGATGCAAGACCAATCAGCACGCTGGGAGTGCCACCGATGCGTTCGAGTGTGCAGAAGGAGAAGCCCTTAAGGCCATTTCCTTCTCGCGCCAACGAAACAAGGACCCACGCCTCAACCTGCTTGGAAAGTTGACCAACCTCGTAGAGGCTTGGCCCATCCGCGCAGATATCCGCCATCTCTGCCAACTCAGCATCACTGAGTTGAGTGCAATCTTTGGTAACGACCTTGATAGCCATGGTTCAACAGCCCCTGAAACAGACAAAACCGGAGTACTAGTTCACCCCGGCTCGCCCGCTAACGCAATTCGGCCCCCGATGTCAGTTAGCGACCGCATCTGGGCCAAGCAATTCCCGAAGTTCGGCGAGAAGTCCGGCAGTAGCCGAGACCGCAAAATTCTCTGGGAGCAGCAACACCTGGTGCTCGCCGATGTGGAGGAAGACCTGAGATTCGCCGGGATGCTCAGAGAGCAGAGCTTTGAGGGCACTGAGCAGTTCGTCGCTAAGCGCAGCCGGTTTCAGATTGACGTGCACGGGAGGATTGCCATCGATCACCGGCTCAAACCGTTCAAGTTCCATCGCCATGAGCTTGGGCTGGTCATCACGGGTATCGACCCGAGCACGAAGAATCACCACTGCATCGTCTTCGAGAAGGTGCCCATAGTTTTGCATGGTCTTGGGGAACACCATGACCTCAACGGTTGCCTGGAGGTCCTCAAGAACGAAGACGGCCATGAGGTCACCTTTCCGAGTCCACTTTTTCTGCAACGAAGTGACGAGTCCACCAACGGTTCGCATTGTGCCGTCTTCGATACCTTCAAGTTCGGCGATTGTCGACTCGGTCCGACGACGCAACGACATCTCGGCACCCATAAGCGGATGGTCTGAAACATAGAGACCGAGCATTTCTTTTTCGAAGGTGAGACGTTGTCGCTTATCGAAATCTTCTTCTGGAATGACAATGCGAGTTCCGGCCACCAGCGCGCCATCGTCGTCGTCATCGGCCATTGAGAAGAGATCGAACTGACCTTCGGCTTCTTTACGCCGCCGGGCAACGGTGTCATCGATGATTCGATCGAAGTAGCCGAGAAGTCCCTTTCGGGAATAGCCCATCGAATCGAAACCGCCGGCTTTGATGAGCGATTCAATGGTCCGCTTATTGAGAACGCTGACATCGACTCGATCGCAAAAGTTGAAGAAATCTTCGAACTGCCCGTTTGCGTCGCGCTCGGCGAGCATAAGTCCGACGAGACCCTCACCAACATTTCGAACTGCAGACATTCCAAAAGCGATAGCGCGTGTTCCATCGGGTTTGTCGAAGGCGATGAAATCACTCACCGAGATGTTGACATCGGGCACCAGCACTTCGATGCCGACCTGACGACACTCGTTGAGATAAATCGCCGCTTTGTCGAGATTGGCTTTGACGCTGGTGAGAAGCGCAGCGAGATACTCAACCGGGTAATGCGCCTTGAGGTACGCGGTTTGATAGGCGATAAGCCCGTAGCCATAGCTGTGGCTCTTGTTAAATGCGTAATCGGCAAATGGTTCGATGACATCGAAAAGCGCAGAACCAATTTCTCGGCCGTAGCCCTCGGCGTCGCAACCTTCGACAAACTTCTCGCGCTCTTTCTGAATGAGTTCGCGCACTTTCTTGCCGCATGCTTTACGAAGATTGTCTGCATCGGCGAGCGAATACCCAGCAAACTTCTGCGCTACTCGCATGACCGACTCTTGATAGATCATGAGTCCGTAAGTGTCGCCAAGAAGTTCGGCAAGATCGTCGTGCAGGTAGTCGATCGGTTTACGCCCGTTCTTGCGATCGGCGTAATCGTTATGCATGTTCGCAGCCATGGGGCCAGGCCGGTAGAGCGCTACAAGAGCGGCAACGTCCTCGAACGAGGTCGGCGCCAAGGAACGCATAAGCGCTCGCATGGGGCCACCTTCAAGCTGGAACACGCCAATGGAGTCGCCGTTGCGCAACATGGCCAACGTGAGGTCGTCATCGAGCGGAATCGTGTCGATATCGACGTGAAGCCCTTGAGTGATTACGAGCATGGCCAAGGTGTCGGTGATGACATCGAGGTTTCGCAAACCGAGGAAGTCCATCTTGAGAAGGCCAAGTTCCTCGACACCATGCATTTCATACTGCGTGACGACCGGAGCGAGATCGGGATCAGAGCCAGCCTCGTGCTTACGCTGAATCGGCAGGTAC
>JAEMTX010000115.1:5059-6030 GCA_016462055.1 Acidimicrobiia bacterium
CATCGTTGTCATTGGCGTAGATGTCTCGAAGATCTGAGGCCATTTTGAAACCATCAGTGAACTTAGGGTGTTCCTCGAGACACGCATAAAGCGGCGTGTCGCGACCCATCACCAACGGAGGCATGAGCTTGGCGACTTTGTCGCCCACCGCATAGGGATAGCCCAGCACTCGGGCAGCATCACGAACCGCAGCACGAGCTTTGATCGTTGAGAACGTAACGATCTGGGCGACATGGTCACGGCCATATTTCTCTGCCGCATAGCGGATCATTTCGTCTCGGTAACGAGAGTCGAAATCCATGTCGATATCGGGCATCGAACTGCGGCTTGGGTTCAAGAAGCGTTCGAACAGAAGGTCGTATTCGATTGGATCGAGGTCAGTGATTCGCAACGTGTACGCCACCGCACACCCAGCGGCGGAACCTCGACCTGGCCCGACGCGAATGTTGTTATCTCGCGCGTGCTTAATGAGGTCCCAAACGATCAGGAAGTACGAAGAGAACCCCATGTCGGCGATGACTTGGAGTTCATAGACCAGACGCTCGACGATGTGATCGGGAACGGTCTCGCCCCAACGTTCTTTCGCACCTTCGAATGTGAGATGACGGAGGTACTCCGCACCATCGGTAAAGCCCTCGGGAAGGGGAAAGTTAGGGAGTTGCGGATTTCCGAATTCGATTTCAACATTGCACCGTTCCGCGATCCAGAGCGTGTTGTCGCAGGCTTCGGGAACCTCATCGAATAACCACCGCATTTCGGCGGCCGATTTCAGGTAGTGCTGATCGCCATGGAATTTGAAGCGATCAGGGTCGCTCATGAGCGATCCGGTTTGCACGCACAACAACGCGTCGTGAGAAACCGCATCGTGCTGATGCACGTAGTGACTATCGTTCGTAGCGACGAGCGGCGCCTTGATTGCGCGCGCGATCTCGAGCAATTGTGGATTCGTGGTTTTTTGTTCGGGAATGCCA
>JAEMTX010000116.1 GCA_016462055.1 Acidimicrobiia bacterium
GTTGTCATCAGCCCTGAAAACAACAGCGCACCCGAACCATCGGTGTCGGCCCAGGTCGTCGTGCTTTTGGAGATACCCCCCATGACGGAATCATCGACACTTGACCATCCAGTCACCGACTGTGGTTGAGCGAAGTCGAACAGAATGCCGGGGCTTGGTGCAGCGGTTGACGTGGGTGTGGGTGTGGTCGTCATCGGAGGTGCCTCATCGGTGGCTTGGGAACGTTCGGCTGACGAAGAAGAACGAGTCTCGGAACTACATGAGGGAACAAGGATCAAGCATGAAAGCGCAAATGCTGCGCCACAAACTCTGACTCGCATATCAGTCCTCTCCACGTTTGCGTGATCGCCCGAGTGCCTGATCGGCTTCACGTTTGGCTTCACGCTCGGCAATCGCCTGACGACGGTCACCTTTGGTGCGCCCCCGAGCGAGTCCAAGTTCGACCTTGGCTCGACCGCCAGTGAAATAGAGCGACAACGGCACAATCGAAAGCCGTTCGAGATCGACGCGCATTCGCCAACGATCAATCTGTTCGCGGTGCAACAACAGTTTTCGTTTCCGGTCGGGTTCGGCGAGATCGTGAATGGCGCTGGTTCCCCATGGGGAAACATGCATGCCAATAAGCCACGCCTCGCCTTGGTCGAAACGAGCGAACGCTTCCTTTATCTGCACCTGTGCTTCGCGCAATGACTTCACTTCTGATCCGCGCAGCACGAGACCGGCCTCGACTGTGTCGAGAACCTCGTAATCGTGACGGGCCGACCGATTGGTCGCCACAATTCGCTTCGCATTCGGATCATCGGTAGTCGCCATGAGAACCCGTCAGGCTACCGGCGACGTGAGTTGATCGTCAGCCGCCGGTTAATGGTGCACCAGGGATGGGGACACGACAGCCGCCGTCGACATCGAGCACCTGATTAAGCCGTCCTTGCGAAACCCACATGCCGACGCAAAGTCCCAGATCAACAATTTCTGTATCGGTGAATGACGCGCGCATGCGATTCCAGAATGGATCGTCCATGGAAAGGTGATCGCGTGCGAATCGCTCTGCGAAGTCCGCAGCGAGAAGTTCGCGTTCGCTAAAGCCTTCCCACGACGCGTCGCCTACGTGGCTGTAGAACTCTTCGTCGATCGTGTCAGCTTCGGCGGCGCGTGCGGGAGCGTCGCGGGCCGATCGCCAGCCGAGACATAACTGGCACTCATTGATCTGAGCGATACGAATCCGTGCTGCTTCAAATTCGCGCAATGGAAGCACTGAATCCTCGTAGACCGCAGCAGAAAACTGGGCAGCGGGAATGGAGAGGCCCGGCGCTGCGCCTGTCCATACGTGCATGAGTGGGTCTGATCCTTCAGGGACGGAGATGCGAGGCATCCCAACACGCTAGGACTCGGCGACCGAACCTGCTTGAAGAATGAGCAGAGCGATAGCCTCTTCTTGTGCTTCAACTCTCGTCTGCGCTCCTCAACGACCTTCTTGCACACCTCGTCGATGGTCTTCCCGATGAGGCCTGCGGTCTGCTTGGCGGCAAGCCCGGATCGGGGAGTGACCCTTGCGTGGTCGACGCTTGGTATCCGAGCCCAAACAACGCGGCATCGAGTCGTGTCTACACAATCGATCCCAAGGTGCACTTGCGCGCCGACCGAGACGCGGAAAATCGGGGTTCGGAACTTGTCGGGGTTGTTCATTCTCATACCCATTCCGAGCCGTATCCCTCACCCACTGATGTCGTACAGGCCCCTGATCCGGCCTGGCACTACGTCATCGTGTCGTTCCGACTGGGCCAGCCAATGGTGCGTTCCTACCGGATCATCGAGGGTGAAATCGCCGAAGAGACCGTTCTCATAAAAGATCGCTAGAATCCAGACCTGTTGGGTCGACATTTGGCCTTCAGTCGTCCACAATGGTGGTCCGGTCTGAACCCCCCTTTACACCGCATCTCAAGAGGTCCTCGATGGCTGTTTATTCCTCGGTACTCGAAATGATCGGCAGCACTCCGATCGTCGATGTCTCCATTCTCAGCCCGAACCCGAATGTGCGCATCCTCGGGAAGATGGAGAGCCAAAATCCCGCGGGTTCCGTGAAGGACCGTATTGCGTTGTCCATGGTCGAAGATGCTGAGGCCGACGGAACGCTGACGCCGGGTAAGACCATCATCGAGCCGTCTTCGGGTAACACCGGCATTGCGCTCGCGATGATCGCCCGGATCAAGGGCTATCCGATCAAGATCGTGCTTCCGGAAAACGTTTCGGTGGAACGCCGCCAACTGCTTGAAATCTTTGGCGCCGAAATTATTCTCTCGCCGGGTTCAGAGGGTTCCAACGGAGCGGTGAAGCGAGCAATCGAAATTGCTGAGCAACATCCCGAGTGGGCGTTTCTTTATCAATATGCGAACGAGGCAAACCCGCAAGCGCATTACGACACCACTGGTCCAGAAATCTGGGCCGATGTTCCCGAGATCACTCATTTCGTCGCCGGTCTCGGTACTTCAGGAACCCTCATGGGTGTGGGTACGTTCTTGAAAGAGAAGAATCCGAACATCAAAATTCTTGCTGTTGAGCCTCCGCTTGGTGAAAGCGTTGAAGGTCTGCGCAATCTCGATGAGGGTTACATCCCGCCGGTCTATGAAAAATGGGGCGGACCAGATCTGCTCGATGGCAAGCGCATTGTTCGTCCGCGTGAATCCATCGAATACACGCGACTGCTTGCTGAGAAGTGCGGAATCTTCTCGGGCATCTCGGCCGGAGCCGCTCTTGCGGGTTCCGTTCGCGTGGCCTCACAGATCGAATCGGGAACCATCGTGTTCATCGTTTGCGATGGCGGTTGGAAGTACCTCTCGACGGGTGCATGGACCGACGACATCGACGCCGTCACCGATCGCGCATCCAAGATCATCTACTTCTAACGAGCCCGATCGACGCGGTGATGGGGAGTACCCTCACTCCGTGGATTCAAGGCCGATCGGCATGTTCGATAGCGGTTTCGGTGGCCTCACCGTGGCCCGAGCGCTTATCGACCTCATGCCTAATGAGGATCTTGTTTACGTAGGTGACACCGGTCGCTATCCCTATGGTCCGCGTGATCTCAGAGAAGTTCGTCAATTCGCTCTCGAAATCACCAACCACCTTGTGCGTAATCACGACGTGAAAGTGGTGGTCATTGCGTGCAACACCGCCTCGGCGGCGGCGCTCGATGAGCTTCAGAGCATCACTGCTGTTCCTGTCATCGGTGTAATCGAACCAGGAGCAGCAGCCCTTCTCGATGTAACGCGCAACGGTCGCGTCGGTGTGATTGGAACTATCGGAACGATTGGTTCAGGCGCGTATCAACGCGCGGTAGCGGCTCATGGTCGTGAGGTTGAACTGTCTTGCGCTGCGTGTCCGGGATTCGTTGAATTCGTTGAGCGCGGCGAAACTGATTCTGAGCAGGTGCATGTATTGGCACAGCGTCTCCTTGCGCCCCTGGTCGATGCCAAAATCGATTCGTTGCTGCTGGGCTGTACGCACTACCCGTTTCTTGCCCGCACGATTTCTGATGTGATGGGGCGTGATGTCGTTCTCGTCGATTCAGCAGACGCAACTGCATTCAGGGTTCGTCAACTACTGATTGATGCAGGGACAACTCGGTCGGGTACCGGCGGTGGGGCACACCGCTTTGAGTCCTCGGGCGACGTCGAGGCCTTTCGGGGGCTGGGGCGTCAGTTGCTCGGGCCGGAACTCGACGAAGTCACAGCGCTTTCCTGGCCGGAGTAGTTCAGTTCGGTGTTCATGGCTGGTATCGAATCAGCGCTGCCTGCTATTGTCTATGAATCCTGTGGAAATGGTCGGGAATTCATTCGCGGCCTATGAACCCTGAAAAGGTCTTCGAGTGACGACGCTTACCCATCTCCAGCGCCTCGAGGCCGAGAGCATCCAGATCTTCCGTGAAGCTGTTTCCGAAAGTGAACGACCCGTCATGCTCTATTCGGTGGGTAAGGACAGTGCGGTGATGCTGCACCTTGCCCTCAAAGCGTTTGCTCCGTCTCTGCCGCCGTTTCAACTTCTCCATGTCGATACGACCTGGAAGTTTCAAGCCATGTACGAGTTCCGCGATCAGTTCGTCGCTGAAAAGGGGCTCGATCTTCTCGTTCACAAGAATCCAGAATGTGTCGAACGAGGCATAAACCCGTTTGATCATGGCTCGGCGATGCATACCGATATGTGGAAGACCGAGGGACTGAAACAAGCGCTTGATCTCCACGGTTTTGATCTTGCGTTCGGTGGTGCTCGTCGTGACGAAGAGAAGTCTCGGGCTAAGGAGCGCGTCTTTTCGCTCCGCTCAGCGCAGCATCGTTGGGATCCGAAACTACAGAGGCCCGAGCTTTGGCATCTCTATAACGCTCGCAAGGCTCCAGGCGAAAGTGTCCGGGTCTTTCCGATTTCGAACTGGACCGAACTCGACATTTGGCAGTACATCCATCGCGAACAGATCCCGATTGTTCCGCTGTACTTTGCGGCTGAACGCCCCGTGATTGAGCGCGACGGCGCTCTCATCATGGTCGACGACGATCGCATGCCGCTCAAGCCAGGCGAAGAACCTCAGATGCGCAGTGTCAGATTCCGAACGCTGGGTTGCTATCCGCTCACCGGTGCTGTCGAGAGCGAAGCCAACACGCTCACCGGAATCATCCAAGAGATGTTGCTTACGACAAGTTCTGAACGCCAGGGACGCGTGATCGATCACGACTCCAGCGGTTCGATGGAGAAGAAGAAGCAAGAGGGTTACTTCTAATGGCACACGCAGCTGACGATCTCCTCGAAACTGATATCGATGCGTATCTTGATCGCCACGAACACAAGTCGATGCTTCGATTTATTACGTGTGGAAGTGTCGACGATGGTAAGAGCACGCTCATTGGTCGCTTGCTTTATGACTCAAAACTCGTCTTTGAAGATCACCTTGTGGCGTTAGAAGCCGATTCAAAAAAGGTTGGAACCCAGGGTGGTGAACTCGACTTCGCGCTTCTCGTCGACGGTTTGGCAGCAGAGCGCGAGCAAGGAATCACCATCGATGTTGCTTACCGCTTTTTTTCAACCGAGCGACGGAAATTCATCGTCGCCGACACGCCCGGTCACGAGCAGTACACGCGCAACATGGTTACGGGTGCATCGACAGCCGATCTCGCCATCGTGCTTATCGACGCACGAAAGGGTGTGCTCACCCAGACTCGTCGGCATAGCTACCTAGTTTCCCTGCTCGGCATCCGGCACGTTGTGCTGGCGATTAACAAGATCGATCTCGTTGATTACTCCGAAGAGGTCTATCGACAGATCGAAAGTGACTACCGCGAATTCGCATCGCAGATTGGCCTCGATGACGTCACCTGTATACCGATGTCGGCATTGGCAGGGGACAACATCACCGAGGTCGGTCCGAATATGCCGTGGTACGACGGCCTGCCTCTCATGGGACTGCTGGAAGACGTGCAGATCGACGATGAATTGCAGTCGCTTCCATTTCGGATGGCCGTTCAGTGGGTGAATCGACCCGATCTTGATTTCCGAGGATTTTCGGGCCAGATCTCCGGCGGAACTGTTCGCCCGGGTGACGCTGTTCGTGTGCTCCCTTCAGGGCGAGCAACCACAGTCGATCGCATTGTCACCTTCGACGGCGATCTCGAAGAGGCAGTGGCGGGTCAGTCAGTAACCATCACGCTCACCGACGAAGTCGACGTAAGCCGCGGCGACGTGATTGCGACCTCGCTCGCTCCGCCCGCAGTCGCTGATCAATTCGAAGCGCACATCATCTGGATGGACGACCACGAGATGCTTCCAGGTCGTCCGTATCTTTTGAAGATCGGAGCGCGCACAGTCAATGCGACGCTCGCGCAACCCAAGTACAAAGTAAATGTCAATACTCTTGAACATGTTGCAGCCCGAACACTCGAACTGAACGAGATCGGCATTTGCAATATCAATCTCGATCGCCCGATACCGTTTGATGCCTACGGCGAAAATCGCGATATGGGCGGTTTCAT
>JAEMTX010000322.1 GCA_016462055.1 Acidimicrobiia bacterium
CTCAACGTGTTTGCGCTTATGCCATTGATGTAGGGGGAACGCTCGGCAATCCTCAAATCGGTTGTCGTGACGTTGTTGTGACGTCAACACCGCGCGGAACCATCGACAGTGTCGTTGTGCGCCCGGGTGCACTCGATGTCTCGGGTTGGTCGGTTATTCCGGGCGACCCATCAAGTGTCGCGATCATTTCGGTCGATGGTGTTGTGCAGTCACGTCTGACGCGCTCAGTGAGCCGATCAGACGTCCAAGCAGGTATCGCCGGCATCGAATTGAACACCGGTTTCAGCGGATCAATTGACGTGACCGGCGGAAGGCATGTTGTTTGCCTCACGACTGGAACGCTGCCAATCGGATCGCTCGGCTGTCGGGTTGTTACTTCTCCTGGAGGCTCACCCTTCGGAGCGCTTGACATCGTCACCCCGCGTCTTGGTGGAGTGAGCGTGGCGGGCTGGGTGGTAGATCCCGACATTGCGGCTGCGGTCACGACTCACATTTATGTCAATGGTGTCGGCTATGAGGTCACCGCAAACTCGAATCGGCCAGATATCGGTGGCGGTCTTCCCGCTTATGGCAGCGCACATGGATTCGTGGCTGATCTTCCTGCACCCGGTGGCCCGGTCACCGTCTGTGCATACGGCATCAACGTTGGCCTCGGCGCGCACGCATTGCTTGGTTGTCGAACGACCACGGTGCCGACAGGTTCACCGTTTGGTGTAATCGATACTCTTGTTCGCTCTGGGAACTCGGTGATGGGCTCGGGTTGGATCATCGACCCAGATACCGCCGCATCAATCTCAGTCCATGTCTATGTGAATGGTGTTGGCTACGCAGTGCTGGCAAACGGCAACCGCCCTGATGTGGCGGGTGGGCTCCCGGCCTATGGCCCAGCTCACGGCTACTCGTTCACGCTTCCAGCGACCGCATCACCTTCGACTGTCTGTATCTACGGCATCGAGAGCGCTGGGACGGGCGGGAATGTGCTCCTCGGTTGCAGGACCGTCTAAGGCTTCTCCCCGCCTGTCGAGGAGCGGAGTTGGCGGTGAACCGAAGGGGAGCTGACTGGCGGCCCCTGCTAGAAACAACGCCGTGAAGGGACTCATTCTTTCCGGCGGTGCCGGCACACGTCTGCGGCCGATTACCCACACCAGTGCCAAGCAATTGGTGCCGGTTGCGAATAAGCCCATCCTGTTTTTCGGCATCGAAGACATGGTCGAGGCCGGAATTAACGAAATCGGAATCGTCACCGGCGATACGGGCCCCGAGATCCAGGCTGCAGTCGGAGACGGCTCGCGCTGGGGAGCAAAGGTCACCTACATCCCTCAAGATGCTCCGCTGGGCCTTGCCCATTGCGTTCTGATCGCCCAGGAGTTCCTCGGTGATGACGACTTTGTCATGTATCTCGGCGACAATCTGCTCCGCCAAGGCATTGCAGAGTTCGTCGAAAGTTTCGAAGCTGACCACGTTGAATCACGCGCTGAAGATGTGAAGGTTCCCTCGGCGCAGATTCTCCTTGCTCGTGTTCCTGATCCTCAACGTTTCGGTGTCGCCGAGATCGGTGCCGACGGAGAAGTGACGCAACTTGTCGAGAAGCCGCTCGAACCAAAGTCCGATCTCGCTCTCGTAGGTGTTTATCTCTTCGATCGCCACATTCATGATGCTGTTGCCGCTATTGAACCTTCACCGCGCGGAGAACTTG
>JAEMTX010000117.1 GCA_016462055.1 Acidimicrobiia bacterium
GGGGTAAGGCCGAGGGGGGCACTGGCCCGAAACTCAAGATTTCGGGGCTGTCGTTTCCTCAGCTTGAAAAACAGCGCACGGCAGTTCGCTCTGCCCTCACCTCTGCGATGAAGGGCCCTGAAGCAACACGATCAAAATTACTTGGCGTCAAGGGCACTGCCCTTGCGTCAGCGACTGCAGCAAATCTTGCAGTACTGACATCGCCAACAATGCAGGCAATCGAGCGCTACACCGGCGTGCTTTACGACGCGCTCGATGTTGACTCGCTGTCAGCACGCGATCGCAAACGATTGAACAACCAGGTCCTCATCTTCAGCGGGCTCTGGGGCGTTGTGCGTCCCGACGACATGATCCCTGATTACAAACTGAAAATGGGAGCAACAATCGCCCCGATCGGGAAGCTCTCGACTTGGTGGCGTGAATCGCTCACACCCGCACTTGAGCAATCAGTCGCTGGGGCAGTCGTCTGGAATCTGTTACCAAAAGAACATGACAGTGCATGGGCTCCGTTTGGTTCCACCGAGAGCACAGCCAAAACTCCTCGTGCGATGTTCTCGGTGAAGTTTCTCGACGAGGGAACTCCCGTAAAGGGTGAACGAACTTTCACTACGGTCAATCATTGGAACAAATTATTAAAAGGTGCGCTTGTTCGATACATCCTCGAAACCGGCGCTGACGATCCGAAAGCACTCACAAAGTTTCGTCATCCCGAGGGCTACAAATACGACCGTTCGCTAAGTGAGGCAACGCCGAACGGAATTGTTCTGAGCATGGTGCGACCAGCACAGTGATGCACAACGACGAAGTCGCCGTATCCTGAAGTGATGGTAAACGCGAGAAATCCTTCATCGCTTGAGCGCATTGATCTCCCCATTGAGGGAATGACCTGCGCTGCGTGTGCGACTCGCATCAGCAAGGGGCTTGGCAAACTCGAAGGCGTCACTCAGGCCGATGTGAATCTTGCGGCGGCTCGTGCCACCGTTCATTTCGACCCATCAATCACTGGGCGAACCGCATTCACCACCAAAATCGAATCCCTCGGCTACCACGTTCCCGCTGTCGATCGACATGACGAAGCGGAAGCCGACTATTCCAGAGCACTTGGTATTCGATTGACCTTCGCAGCGGCACTCACGGTCCCGCTGCTGCTTATTTCGATGGTTCCAGCATTCATGTTCGCCAACTGGCAGTGGGTGGCGTTTGCACTCTGCACTCCAGTGGTCTTCTACAGCGGTTGGGGGTTTCACCGCGCTGCGGCGATCAACCTCCGACACGGCACTGTCACGATGGACACGCTGGTCTCAATGGGAACACTTGCTGCTTGGACTTGGTCAACTGTTGCCCTTGTGTTCTTGCACGCAGCCGATGCGGACTCGTCCTCGATGAGTGCGATGTCGGGGATGTCATCGATGACCGACACTGCTCACGTCTATTTCGAAACCGCTGGCGTCATCATTTCGCTCATTCTCTTAGGAAAGTGGTTCGAAGCGCGCGCTCGTCGTCGTTCCGGCGATGCAATTCGAAAACTTGCTGAACTCGGCGTCAAAACTGCTCGCCTCGAAGACGGAACTGAGATTGCGTTAGAGGAACTCACTGTTGGCATTCGTTTCGTGGTGAGGCCGGGAGAAAAGATCGCAACCGACGGGGTCATCGTCGACGGTCACTCCGCTATCGACATGTCAATGATCACAGGTGAACCAGTCCCGGTCGAAGTTGGACCAGGCGATGATGTTGTCGGTGCAACGGTGAACGCGAATGGTCACCTTGTGGTTGAGGCAACACGAGTTGGCGACGAAACTGCCCTCGCTCAAATAGTGAAACTTGTTCAAGACGCCCAAGGTTCGCGCGCCCCAATACAACGACTCGCTGATCGGGTCGCCGGCGTTTTCGTACCAATCGTGTTTGGCATCGCTATCGCAACCATCATCGGATGGAGCGTTACCGGCCACTCTGCGCAAGACACGTTCTCTGCCGCGGTTGCCGTACTGATCATTGCGTGCCCTTGTGCACTCGGTCTGGCCACACCTACAGCGATCATGGTCGGCACTGGTCGCGGCGCTCAGCTTGGCATCATCATCAAAGGTGGAGAGGTGCTTGAACAGACTCGTCGAGTCGATGTGGCTGTTCTCGACAAAACCGGAACCCTCACCGAGGGTCGCATGGAACTCGTTGACGTCATCACCCTGTCAACGACAACCGCCGATACCGCTCTTCGACTCGCGGCCGCAGTTGAGGCTCGTTCCGAACATCCGATTGCCGCAGCGATTGTTGCTGGTGCCGATTCCCGCCGCCCCGGCGACGCGTCCGGCACTGACGTTAAAGACTTTGAGAATCTTCCCGGTCGAGGCGTTACTGCAAAAGTCATGAGCGATTCGGGAATCGAATGGACCGTTGGGGTTGGCCGCACTGCGCTCTTCGAACCCATTGATCAGCAACTCGCCGATGCTCAGGTGTTGGCAGAGACCGCCGGACGCACAGCAGTCCTCGTGGGTTGGGCGGAACATTCTGACGGCCCACTTCTCGCTCAAGCGGTGCTCGTTGTCGCCGATCGACTCAAACCAACCAGCGCCGAAGCCGTCGCCGACCTTCACGCACTCGGTCTTGAGGTTGTGCTTCTCACTGGAGATAACCGTCGCACTGCTGAATCGATCGGCGCCGAAGTTGGTGTCGACCGCGTGGTGGCTGAAGTTCTCCCCGCCGACAAGGTTGCTGAAGTGCGTCGACTCCAAGAGCAAGGCCACATGGTCGCAATGGTGGGCGACGGCATCAACGACGCACCCGCACTTGCCCAGGCCGACCTCGGAATCGCCATTGGCACCGGGACCGATGTCGCCATTGAAGCCAGCGATCTCACCATTGTGAGCGGAGACCTCCGAGCAGCTGCCGATGCCATCGCACTGTCACGCCGAACCCTTGCGACCATTAAGGGCAATTTGTTCTGGGCGTTCGCCTACAACGTTGCCGCAATTCCGCTCGCTGCATTCGGCGTGTTGAATCCGATGATCGCCGCCGGAACGATGGGATTTTCCTCAGTGTTCGTGGTCACCAATTCGCTTCGCCTACGAAGGTTTAAAGGCGTTCGCCGCCACTCCCCCGCAAAGGATCAATCATGACGACCCGCACCTATTCCGTTCCCGGCATTTCCTGTGGTCACTGCAAGGCAGCCATCGAAGGCGAACTCGCACCGCTCGACGGCGTTGAAAGCGCGCTGGTGGACATTGACGCGAAAACCGTCACCGTTATCGGCGAGATCACCGAAGTCGATGTTCGCTCCGCTGTTGATGAAGCGGGCTACGAGGTTGCGTCAGTCAGCTGAGCAATCAACCGGTGAACCTGGGCTCTACAGGCTCTTCCGGACGGATCGGATTCAGAATGTCGTAGAGACCGTCGTGTTTGACCGTACCCAGTCCGCTGGCCATGTCGAAGCCGACGGTTGCGGGGTACACCCCAACTCCGCCCGCATCGTTGTTACCAAGAGTGATGTCAAGAATGGCTCGTTCGGCATCAGATCCCCCTTTTTCTGCAATTTGATAGAGCAGCGGCGCAACAAAACCAAGCCGAGGCCCACCATGCGCCACTCGTGCACTCGATTGCAGCGCGAATGCCGTCGCCGTAAACGGCGCTGATGCTGACGTGCCGCCAACCGCGCTCCATGCCCCTTGGTAAAAGACGAAGTAGCCAGGAAGTGAGTCGGCGAAAGCTGAGATATCCGGGAGTGGTCGATGCGTCCCAGATCCAATTTTTGGCTGCCAAGACTGTCGGCGCACGTAAAGACTTAATCCGCCGCCGCCGCTTCCACTTTGGTTCTGCCAAGACGGGTTGATGTAAAAGCGGCCATCGTTCCAGACCCCTGAAGAAATAATTTTATTGTCAGCCGACAAAGTAAGATTCGTGCCGCCTACAGCCGTAACCCACCGGCTTGAGGCAGGGAACTGCACCCCAATTGGGTTAGTAGCGAAAGGACTTGTTTGACAAGCAGTTGAACCTGAATCGCCCGATGAGACGAATGCACCGATGCCCGACGCTGCGGCTGTTGCCAGCATCTGATCAAAAATGCTCAACTGAACTTCAAACGCGGGATCGGATCCCTCAAAAGTGCCTTCGCACAACCCGAAACTTGCGGTGAGAACATCAGGGGCGACGCCCCCGGTCATTGCCGCATCCAACGGAGCAGTGAAGAGTTGCAGAAATTTTCCCATCCACGTTGCTGCTGTTGGTTCAACACCAAACCAATCAATTCGCTCAGCCTCAGGCGCCAACGACACCACCGTCTGAATATCAAGCGTGGTCTCCTCAGACGCCGCCGCATTAAAGACGGGAGTCCCGATCAGATGGTTCGTCACCGGTGTTCCGTGCAACCCAAAGCAGTCTCGCCACTCTGTGATGTCTGATGGCAAGTAGGTGTTGAAATCCAAAATGGCGATTCGCGCACCCTTGCCGCGGAATCCCGCGTCCCAAAGGCGATCAATGCCATTCGCAGTACGGAGTTGAGCAGGGGAAAGTCCCATCGGAAACCCAAGCGGAGCAACCGAGTCAACAGCAGCACACGCTTCTGTCAGAGTTCCCGTTCGCCACGGGGTTCCTCCGTCGGCCGGCTGAAGGAGCGGAGCACTACTAGGCGAAAGATGATTGATATTCGATTCTGGCGTCACCGATAGCGGAGAGAGAGAGTTCGAAGAGGTATCCCAGACCACCGTTGCCCCTGCGACTCGATCAATTACCTCTTCGAGCGGACTTATGAGTGAGTGCACCGCAGTAGTCGGGGTGAGCGCAACAATAGATGGGGGTGCCCCTGCCAACGTGTAGGCCCCGTAGGTTGCGCCCATCATTACTTGCAGCACCGAAAGCGGAACGTTTGCTGTTGCGTAGGAATGTGTGGGGTCAACCTTTCCGTGAACGTTGTGCGCCCTCATCCAATTTGTGAAGGCCTCAACTTTTTGGTCAGAGGCGTTGAGTTCTCGCGCGTTCTTCGCGATCGACTCATACTTTCCGTACTCAGGCGATCTGGGATCCGAAACGGCGATGGCCCGGCGTTCGAGTTCCACGCGATCTGTGCGGAAACCGAATGTGATTTCAAGTTCGGTGGAAAGCGAAATCATTGTCGTCGGGGTTAGTGGCGCACCGCCCCACGCAGCGACAGAAACGGGGCCGACATACCCAAAGTCAACGACACTCGTCGCTCGGCTTTGTTCTTGATCGATCGAAACAAAGGATCCGGCTGCTAGCACCGCTCCGGCAAGCGTCAATCCAAGCAAATTACGGATCTCCATGTGCCCACTCCCTATATCGACCCGCTTCTGAGTCCTGAGCGTACTTCAACCGCTCGTTCACGAACGGCGTCAAGGTCTTTGAGCTTGCGCATTGAGCCCAGTTGATTGCCAAGTCGATGATTTGATCGAAGCGCGGGCTCGTTGCGCGCCAAAAAATCCCAATAGAGGGTTGTGAACGGACACGCATGTTCACCGATTCGCTTTTTTGGGTCATACCGGCAGTCACCGCAGTGATCACTCATCTTGTTGATGTACGCGCCTCCCGAGGCATAGGGCTTTGTCGACATCCGTCCACCGTCCGCGTAGAGCGCCATGCCAATCACGTTCGGCAACATCACCCATTCCGCTCCATCGATGAATGACTTCCACATCCATTCCACGAGCGCACCAGGACGAACGCCTGACGTGAGTGCGAGATTGCCCAAGATCATCAGCCGCTCGATGTGGTGGGCCCATGCGCGATCATCAATTGCCTTCACGGTGTGCGATACACAGGCCATGTGCGTTTCGCCACCTGTAAACGACACCGGCAATGGTTGATCAGCGTTCAGAGCATTCAGTTCCCGATACTCCGGCATCCATAGCCAATAGAGACCCCATACGTACTCACGCCAGCCGATGATCTGACGAATGAAACCCTCGGCCGAGGCGATCGGAATACGTCCTTCGTTAAATGCAGCGTGTGCCGCCTCGACAA
>JAEMTX010000323.1 GCA_016462055.1 Acidimicrobiia bacterium
GACGGGAACCCGGCCGTCGTTGCAATGAGCGGTTCTGGAACTGCGGTCCTAGCCACCACCGCCTCCGGCGAAGCCATTCGTGCCATTTCAGAGGAGGGCTACGGCATCTTCACCTACGGCGGTGATGTTGGAGGGTCGTTTCAGGGCACAGTGGGGGTGGTTGCGTACGGAACCGACGCTCACATCCGCATGCCTCCTTCGGGTAACCCGCCGCCCTTGTTTAGCACGGCCCAATCCGCCGGCTCCATCAAACTCGACAGCAACCGCGTCCTGTGGTTGTGCGTTACGAGCGGAACGCCGGGCGTCTGGCAGCAGATTGGTGGGTTGGGCGTGGCTGGCGCGTATCACGCCGTGACCCCAAGTCGCGTCTACGACTCACGGCTCAGCACTTATCCGCTGAACGGCGTGCTCAGTAGCTCCCAGAACCGCACCATTTCGGTCGCCAATAGTTACAACACCAGCGGCGTACTCGTCACCTCCAACTTCGTGCCTGCCGGCGCCACCGCGGTGTTTGCGAACGTGACGGTGGTCGGCACTGTCGGAGAGGGTTGGCTAGCGGTGAATCCGGGTGGAGTCACAGCAGTCTCCGCATCCACCATCAACTGGAGCGCCGCCGGGCAAATTCTGGCCAACGGGGTGGCGCTAACACTCAACGGGTCTCGTCAACTCACCGTCGTTAATGGAAGTCCCGGCTCGACCAACTTCTTCATCGACATCACCGGCTACTGGCTCTGAACGATCCGGAAGCGCTGGCTCTCCAGCGGTGACGTCCACTGGGCGGCCGCTGCTACCAGGGCTCGTTAGGAATAGCGAAGTGCTCGCTGTAGGCGTGCATCTGTTCGCGGCGGGCCGGCACGTCGATACCAATTTGATCAACGTCGTAGATGACCTTCCCGAATCGGTCGCGCTCATGAGTGGCGCCGTAGTTGGCCAGAGCTGCTTCGGCTCGAGCATCCATGGGTTGTTCGGCGAGTTCGTAAATGCGACGGATGGTGCCGAGGTCATCGCCCATGAATTCATCGAAGCGAATGTCCATCGATTGTTCTGGTCCACCAAGTAGCGCTCGGTCGCGCATCGCAGCATTCAACATGTCATCGAGGCGATCGGCCCAATAATTCGAAATTTCAACGGGATCGACCGGCGACAACGACGTGCGGGCAGAGTACGACACCATTGTTCCCATCGACACCATCACCGAAATGGGATCGCGATGTGTCACAAGGAACGTCGCATCGGGGAATGTTGTTGTTAATGGCCCGAACTGCTCGAGATGCTGTGGTGATTTCAAAATCCAACGTTCGCCACCGCGTAAGAACTGGCACGCTTTCAACACCGTCTTCATGTATTCGTAATGCGGTGTCTGATCGTGCGACTTGTAATAATCACGCCACGTGGGCATTGGTGCCATCGTTTCAAACATCATTGTTGAGAAATCAATGGCGAGAATTTGGATCTCCTCATGAACATGCCAAGTTGTCATCTCGTGCATGCGATTGAAGTCCGGCATGATGAGTTCCATGATCTGCAAGCCGGCTTCGGTGCGAGCGAGTCGCGGATCTTCTGGCGTGTTCGCAAGCGACGCTTCATCGATTGACGGAACTGGTTGATTGCTTTCCCAATAGGGGAGCGAACGAAGAGCGGGATCACACGCGATCAAATTGTGCAGATGGGTCGTACCGGTGC
>JAEMTX010000324.1:0-459 GCA_016462055.1 Acidimicrobiia bacterium
ACATAGCGGTTCTCAATTCGCAACTGATCACGAATAATTTCACGATTGCCCTCATAGAGCCGGACGTCTAACGCCCAACGTTGCATGTGTCGTCGTAGAGCAAGATCGCGAAGGAACCGATCGAAATCCTTGGTCGTCAAGTCGTTCGCCCTTGCCCATTCAGCGATTTTGTCGTCCTCAACTCCAATCGAAGAAAAGAATCGCGAGGCCTCGCTTGCGATCTCTGCCTCGGTCAGTTGAACCCCCGCCTCGCCTGCATACTCAAGAACCGCCGCTCGATCGAGGGCACGTTGAGAAAGTTGTTCAAAGTCAGGATCATGCAATGCAACATCGTTGACGAGTTGATAACCACGTAACGGATGAGAGGCACTTTGCAACGTGGTGTCGGTAGCCACCATCGCTCGACCGATTCGCCCCAAAAGGTGCAACGGTTCTGCGAAATTCGGCCTTGGAGTCGTC
>JAEMTX010000324.1:469-1679 GCA_016462055.1 Acidimicrobiia bacterium
GTCGTTGCGTTGGCCGCTATCGTCATTGCCTCAATCGCATCAATCTTTTTCTGGTCCACAAAGTGATCAACAAATGCATCAACGAGTTGCTCCGCATCGGATCGACCTTGTTCCCGGAGCTGCTGAACTAGTGCCCTGCGCGACCTATCAGTGAAGTGGAGCGCCTCGGCCCCTGCCAGTAACGCACTGCATCCAGCATCGTCAACAATCCCACGATCTCGAAGGGAAGAAATAGTGGCCCACACGTTCACCATTGGCCATGTGAATGGACGCCAACCATTTTCTCCATCAGCGTGTAACAGAGCGACATCTGCGTCGGACGTAAGAAACTGATTGGCATAGTGCCGATACACCTCGCCAACGCCTTCCATCCCGAATCGGTCAAGCTCCGCAGCCCGCAAGGCGCCCATCGACGATGCGCCAAACACTCGAACGCCATCGTGCAGCGCGAACAAGATCTCCTTGTGCCACACCGAAAGGGTTTGCCCGAACTCGCCGTCGATCATCACAACCACGTCCGGGCGATACCTATCGACTGCGCTAAGAAGATCCCCTTGGCACACAGGCGGTAACAAAATCGCATTCGGAGCGATTGCCTGGGCGTCATGATGCGCGAGGCTCGGGCCGAGAAACGCCACGATCACAGGATGTTCTTCAGCGCTCAACGCGACCACAGAGGTACAAATCGGGTACCCATTTCTGCGCCGATCGACAGAGGAACTCCAACAACAAGAGAGCCAAAATGACCGGCCGACCCAGACATGCAACGTTCAACGTGGGGACAGCGGCTCAACCAGAAAGCCAGCATAGAAGTCACCAAGCCGCCGCGGCGGCGCCGATGCCTACGCCGATGAGAATTCCACGCTGCAGTGCGGGGTCGTTGATGTCGACGCCTCCGGCGATGGTCGCCAGTTGTTCCTCGGTGAGCTGACTACCAAATCGATCCACAAACGCATCGCGAATCTCCTCAGGCGTCGCATCAAACCCCGCCGCAACAACCACAGCCTGCACCGCAGCCTGATCATCTTTCAACGATTCCAACTCGGCAGCAAACGCCTCATCAGACTCCACACGATCCATAAACGCTTCTGCCTGCTCAACCGACATCTTCTTTGTTCCTTTCGCTCGCTGTTTAGATCAAACCGAATGTCAGATCGGACTCACCAAGCCGCCGCGAGTGCCGCTACACCGACGCGACTGCCGCAACAAC
>JAEMTX010000325.1 GCA_016462055.1 Acidimicrobiia bacterium
GCGCTGGGTGAGCACACGAGTTTTTCCCGAACCGGCCCCAGCAATGATGAGCAGCGGGCCTTCGGAATGGGTCACGGCCTCGTGCTGGACAGGATTGAGGCCCTCGAGGAGGTCGGAGTTCGGGCGCGACGAACCGTCGTCGAAAAGGGAAGTCATGGCCCGGTCACCCTACCGGCGCCTTGTGACGGTCTGGGCAGTCTCAAGCCGGGTTCAACAGGCGATCACGGAAGAACGCAAGTACCTGATCGAGCGCGGCCCGAGTCGGATGGCCGGGCTCGTCAACCAAATGTTCGGTCACGACTGAATGTGCGTTCTTGGGGTTGCCCCACTCGTTACCTTCGGAAGAATCGATTTCGACGCCAATGAATCCGTCACCAAGTTCTCGGCGCAACGTTGCGAAGCGTTCAGCGGGAACTGCACGATCGTTGGTGAAACGCATTCCGAGCACACAAATGTCGTCATTAACAACGCGCTCTTTCACCACACGCAAATCCTCTGGTGAAAGGTGAATACTCGACTTCGCCTTCTTCGAAACCGGGAGCGGCAACGAGGGCTGACTCAACACTGGCGCGATCACTGATGGTTCAACCGTCATGCCCAGCGCGAAACCACCGGTGAAGCACATGCCAATCGCTCCGACTCCAGGGCCCCCACATTCGGCGTGTGCGTGTCGGGCCAGCGCTCGCAACCAAATCGACAGCGGCTCGGTTTTTCCTGTGGCGAATGCCGCGAACTCCTTCGACACACACCCTTTGGCCATCGACTTGGCGATGTAGCCGCCACTCGCGGCACGACCAGGCGTTCCGAAGAGAACCGGGAGGTACACCGTGCAGCCGAGCTCACGAACTCGACGGGCAAAGTTCGCCACCTTCGGCGTGATACCGGGAATCTCGGCCATCACAATGACCGCTGGTCCGGTGCCACTGCGAAAGACCTCGTGGGTCTCGCCCTCATGAGTAAACGACCCGCGGGTGAAGTCAGCGAGTGGGTCTGCAATCTCTGGCGCCATGAGTAAACGCTAGAACGCTTCTGCCCCGGCTGCCCTCTAGGTAGTAGGAAAGAGGGACACATTCACCGAGGGGGAAGCGTGAGCAGGAACGAAGGCCGCTTTGAGGGCAAGGTCGTACTGATTACCGGGGCCGCCCGCGGCCAAGGTCGGGCCCATGCCCGGCGGTTCGCCGCCGAGGGCGCCAACATCATCGCCGTCGATGCCTGCGCACCGATCCTTCCCGATGTCGCCTACGAAGCAGCAACCGAGGAAGACCTGCACGAAACCGCTCGAATGGTCGAGAAGGAAGGTCGCGGGATCGTTGCTCATGTGGCCGATGTTCGTAATCAGGCTGCGCTTGATGCAGCCGTTGCCGAAGGCGTCGACCGTTTCGGTCGCCTCGATGTCATTGTCGCCAATGCTGGTGTCGCGAGTTACTACCGCACCTGGGAAGTTCCCGAAGAGCATTGGGCGATCGTGCTCGATGTGAATCTCACCGGCGTATGGCGCACGGTCAAGGCAGGACTACCCGCAATGATCGAAGCCGGAAATGGTGGCGCGATCACCTTCATCAGTTCCGCTGCTGGCCTTCGTGGTTATTCCTACCTCGGTCATTACGCCGCCACGAAGCATGGTCTCGTTGGTCTGATGCGTTCGCTCACGCTCGAAGTCGGGCAGTACGACAT
>JAEMTX010000118.1 GCA_016462055.1 Acidimicrobiia bacterium
CTCAATGATCGGTCGCGATGTCGACATCGTGTTTGAACACCCAGGTCGCCAAACCTTTGGCGCCTCAGTCTTCGTTGCTGCTCGCGGCGGAACCATCGTCACGTGTGCTGCAACAAGTGGCTTCATGATCGAATACGACAATCGTCATCTCTGGATGAAGTTAAAGAACATCATCAGCTCACATTTCGCGAACTACGCCGAAGCATGGGCTGCCAACCAACTCATCTGTGAAGGCAAGATTCAACCAATCCTTTCAGCGGTGTACCCGCTTGAGCAGACTGGTGAAGCCGCCTACCAAGTTCATAAGAACTTGCATGAAGGCAAAATCGGCGTGTTGTGCCTTGCGCCATCAGAAGGCCTTGGCATTGACGACCACGAGTTCCGCGCCAAGGTCGGCGAGGACCGCATCACGGCGTTCCGTCGTCACGGCGCGTAGAGGAAACACGAACCATGGCCATTACCGCACGCCGTCCTGGCGAAGAAGAATCAGGAGTTCAAATGAGTGAAACTGCTGCGAACCAGAAACCGCTGCTGACAGAAATCGACCACATTGCAATCGCAGTTCCTGATCTGGGTGCAGCGATCGACTACTACCGAGAAACGTTCGGTGCCGTTGTCGATCATCGTGAAGTTGTCGAAAGCGACGGCGTTGAAGAGGCGCTGCTCAAGGTTGCCGAGAGTTATATTCAGCTCCTCACCCCGACTCGTGAAGATTCAACCGTCGCAAAGTGGCTCAACACTCGTGGTGGCCCGGGAATTCATCATGTCGGTTATCGCGTAGCGAACTGCGCCGAAGCACTTGATGCTGTCAAGGCACAGGGCTTTCGAGTGCTCGACGACGCGCCCCGACCTGGATCACGCGGAACAACGGTTGCGTTTATTCACCCCAAGGACGCGCTCGGCACACTGATCGAGCTCGTTCAGGAGTAATCCTCAGCAGTTTGTGGCGCGACGTTCAAAGGTCAAACGCCCGCTACGGTGCCGCCTATGAGTGACGTGAATTACACGGTGACTGAACTGATGACTGCGACTGCCGATGCCATTAAGGCGCGGCTGGGTGGAGCGGTTTGGGTCGACGGCGAAATCTCTGGCGCTCGTGAATCCCGCGGCCACCTCTATTTTGATCTCGTAGACCGCGATGAGAAGGGAGCGGTCACTGCCAAAGTGCCCGTCGCTCTTTGGAGTCGCGCCCGACCAAAGGTTGAACAAAAGCTTCAGAGCGCCGGAACCGTTCGATTGGAAGAAGGCGTCAAGGTTCGCATCCGTGGACCACTTGAATTGTGGTTGGCAGGTGGCCGCCTCCAACTGTCAATGCAAGATATCGATCCCGTCTTCACGCTCGAAGCGCTTGAGTCTGAACGCGAGCGGGTGCTTGCGGTGCTGCGCGCCGAGAACCTCATCGACCGAAATCGTTCTCTTGCTCTCGCATCAATGCCGTTACACATCGCGCTCATCACTGCCGACGAAAGCGCAGCGCAGGCAGACTTCATGCATTCGCTTATCGAAAGCCGACTTCCTTGGCGGGTCGAGTTCATCGACTCAAAAGTTCAAGGTGCCGGCGCCGAACGCACTATCGCTGCTGCTCTCCGAACCGCACAGCGCAACAAGGTCGACGTCATCGCCCTCGTCCGCGGCGGTGGCTCGCGACTTGACCTTGCGATCTTCGACCACGAGGTTGTTGCTCGAGCAATAGCAACTTCATCAGTCCCCGTCTTCACCGGTATCGGACATGAAATCGATACGAGCGTCGCCGATGTCGTGGCCCATTGTGCGAACAAGACTCCAACTGCCTGTGCAGAAGCTCTCGTCGACATCGCTATGGAAGTTGTCACTCGTGGAGAAACCGCGTGGGGTGACATCGCTGAAATCGTTTCCACAACTCTTGAGGTTGAACGCGAACGGCTCGCCCGATCGGCCCGCCACGCCGCCCTCGGAGCTCGAACCCGGCTCACTGTGGAGCGACATCGGCTCTCCAGTACGACCTCGCGCCTCAATCGATCCCTTGAGACCACGATGAAGTCAGAAAAGCAGAGCCTCGAACTCTTTACCGCTCGGCTCAGTGCCGTCGATCCGGTTCGGACTCTGGCGCGTGGCTGGTCAATCACTCGCACCGAGAGAGGTACCGTCGTTCGCCGAAGCGCCGATGTGTCTCCAGGTGACACCCTTGTCACAACCGTTTCTGACGGCACCATCACCAGCACCGCAACCGCAACTGATTGAGAGATCCAATGGCCGCGAAGAAAGACTCTGCTGATTCACTTGGCTACGCCGAGGCCGTCACTGAGCTAGAAGCCATACTCACCGAACTCGAAGCAGACGATGTCGATGTCGATCGACTCGCTGAACAGGTTCGTCGTGCTGCTGACCTCATTGAGCTGTGCCGCGGTCGCCTCGAAAACGCTCAGGTTGAGGTCACTCGCATCGTCGCCGACCTCGATGCACTCGACGCTGACGTCGACGACGAGTGATCGGTTCGCCACCCACCGAAGTTCCCGCGGCACTCACCACGGTTGCCGCTCCCGTTGAGGCTCGACTTCGTTCGATCCTCGAGACCGAACGCGCCCGATGGGTCGCAGTCGATGCCGATCTTGCAGCGCCGATCGATGTATTGACTCGATTCGTACTCGATGGCGGAAAGCGTTTACGACCTGCGTTCTGCCACTGGGCATTTGTCGGTGCCGGCGGCGAGCCTGGAGACAGCGGCGTGATCGATGCAGGAGCAGCCTTTGAGATGCTCCACGCGTTTGCGCTGATTCATGACGATGTCATGGACGGATCTTCGATTCGACGAGGCGAGTCAACCGTGCATGTCACGTTCGATGCAGATCATCAAGAAAGCGCATGGAGCGGTGAGGCCCGGCGATTCGGTGAAGGCATCGCAATCCTTATCGGAGACCTCGCCGAGGTCTACGCCGACCGCCTCATGTCAAACGCTCCGGCCGCAGCGTTCGAGGTTTGGAACGAATTGAAGATCGAGCTGAATATTGGACAGTTCCTTGATGTCCTTGGGGCCGCCCGAGGCGGCGTTGACCTGCAGACGGCTCGGCGAATTGTCCGCTACAAATCGGGTAAGTACACGATCGAACGTCCGTTGCATGTTGGCGCGGCGTTAGCCGGTCGACTCGATGAACTTGAGAAACCACTTTCTCATTACGGCGAGCCATTGGGTGAAGCATTTCAATTGCGCGACGACATCCTCGGAACGTTCGGCGACACCGCACGCACTGGTAAGCCCGTAGGTGATGATCTGCGAGAAGGAAAGCCAACACCGATTTTGGCCGTTGCCCATGAGCGCGCAACGCCCACACAACTCCAAACTCTCGAACGAATTGGATGCCTCGATCTCAGCCTCGACGAGATTCTGGCGATTCAGACTGTCTTCACCGACACGGGTGCACTAGCGGAGATCGAGTCGAGTATCAGTCAGCTCACCGCTCAAGCAATCAAGGCTCTCGAAATCATCGACGTCTCAACCGAGGCTCGCCAATCGCTCGAAGCACTCGCCGTTTATGTTGGAACTCGTGACCTGTAACGAATTCGATCGTCAGGCGAACGATTCGATTGCCTGTTCCAGCGGAAGTTCAATCACACCGATGTCGGAGGCAACTGCAGCCAACCACTCTGGTCGGATTCGCGCGCTCACCACAATCGGATTCTCGATTTCTGAATCTTCAAGAATGAATCGCACGTAATCGAGCGCGTAATCGGGCGGCCGTGGATCACGGCTGAGTTCGAGAAGCGCATACGGATCAGGTTTCGTGGTTCCTGAAGCGGGGAGAACATTCACATATGGAGTTGGCGGCTGTGAACCGCCACCAACCGCGCCGCTTCCATCAAAAAGCACAACGCCATGAACGTGCGAGGTCCGTGCTCCGGCAACTAAGAGTCCGACCCACGATCCAAATCCACGACCAACAATGGTGACGGGACCACGTTCAGCGAGCACCGCGTCAACGTCGGACATCAATCCTTCAGGGGTATACCCACCGCTCACAGGAACATCCGACTCGCCGTGTCCGGTGAAATCGAGAGCGAGAACTGGACCGTTCCATACCGAAGTCCACTCAGGCCGAGACATCGGCGATTGCTCCCCGAGACCGTGAAGCAACAGCAATGGACGTCCTTCGCCTTCCGCCAACGTGTGCAGAGCAAGACGGAGCGAACCGTTAACCAAAAACTCTGTTGAGCGCGTCATCGGAGTGGCTCCAAAAATTCGAGAACAAGATCAGCGATGAATCGCGATTGTTCTATGTGCAAGAAATGTCCGATGTCGTCGTAGTACTCGAGTCGCCCACCGGGAGGAAGATACGGTTCGATATCGCCGTGACGACTTTTCCATCCCATGGGATCGTCTTGAACCCCTGAAAGCACGCCGAGAAACGGCATTTCCAGTGCGGCGAGGTGATCGAGCGACCATCCGGGACGCCACGGGCCAAACCCACCAAGGTGCAAAACCGGATCGATCTTCCATCGCCAACCCTCATCATCGTGACGGGCGCCCACGGTCACGAGATACTCAAGCCATTCGCGCGACAACCGCGGATTCATTGGTTGGCGTCGTTCCGCCAAACCTTCGATCGTGTCGGGCCGTCGCGAAAGTTCATTCCGACGTCGACGACGGTCAAGGCCCGATGCCAAATCTGCACGGCGCATACGGCGGCGCTCGCGATCATTCACATCAGGTGAAGAAAACTGCGACGGAAGTCCGTCAAGATTCACAAAGGCTTTTGCCAGTGACGGGCGGCCATCCAAAAGATCAAGAAGTTGACCGCCACCTTTGGAATGACCGAGCAACACGATCGGCTCACTTGAGATCGACTGAATCGCCGCAAGGTGGTCGCGAACGTCAGCGGACCATCCATACATATGCGCATGATCGGAATCGCCATGGCCGCGTGCGTCCCACGCGACTACTCGCCATCCGGCTTCAGCGATCATCGGAGCAAAGACATCGAATGTGCGCGAAAAGTCAAACCCGCCGTGCACCATCGCGAGAACAGGAGCGTCGGGATCCCCCCATTCGTTCAGTGCCAGGCGAAGCCCACTGCTGTCGATCGAACCGGTCCGCTCCGGCGCCTTCGCTCCCGGAAATTCACGCGTCTGATCAGTAGTCGGCACGCCGGCGAGCCTACGTGCCCCGCACCCATCGCTTGTATTCGTAATCCCCGTAGACTTGTACGACCATGCATCCGAAACAGATCGACGTGCACGACACCGCCGACGAGCGACTCCGTCGAGATGGACAGCGCTACACCACGAATCGACGCGTACTGATCGATGCTCTCAGCGCCGCTGATCGACCCGTCACAGTGCTGGAACTCATCGAGGTTGCGCCCGGCATGGCGCAGAGTTCTGCGTACCGAAATCTTTCAGTGCTTGAAGAAGCCGGAGTTGTGAGGCGGCTGGTTACGGCCGATGACACTTCCCGCTACGAACTCGCCGAGGACCTCACCGGCCACCACCACCACCTCATTTGTGAGAAGTGTGGATCCGTCATCGACATCGATGTCCCAGCCGACCTTGAAGAAGGCGTCATGTCGTTCTCCTCAGCCGTCGCGGAAAGTCACGGATTCCGTATCGAACACCACCGCCTCGATCTCATCGGCGTTTGTCCCTCCTGTTCGACCTCGGCCCACTGACCGCTACCCTCCGACCAATGCCAATTCCGTCTACCGAGGCCTCGCGCCGCCGCACGTTCGCCATCATCAGCCATCCTGATGCGGGCAAAACCACGTTGACCGAGAAGTTCCTTCTCTATGGCGGAGCACTCAGCAGTGAAGCCGGCGCCGTGAAAGCTCGTTCGGGCCGACGTTCTGCCACCTCCGACTGGATGGCCCTCGAGCAGCAGCGGGGGATCTCCATAACGTCGACGGTGTTGCAATTTCCCTATCGCGATTGCGTCA